>CAYWDD010000139.1:0-4815 GCA_964456935.1 uncultured Faecalibacterium sp.
TCGATTATTGCCGTACTCTCGTCATCTGTTTCGTATTTGACTCCGTTGACCGTTACCCAACCCGAAAGACGGAAAAGGTCTTTCTGTGAATAAAGAGGACGGTTTTCACCAAACGGTATGGAAACAACGCTCGGAAGTGAAACACGATTAAGCTCGACATTGTAAGAAATAGCGTCACCGTCTTTGTTACTTGCGTGACCCTTAACAAAAGCCTGACCGTTTTCAAAGTGGTTGATGCATTCTAAAGAAACTTTCTTTCCGAGTGAGCGTGTCGTATCACCGTTTAAGAGCGTGTCTGAAATAACAGCCTTGCTCGGAGCGAACAACTCTTGGCATTTCTTGACTTTCTTCGTTTTCTTGTCGTAAACGATAGTTACTGCCGTTGCGGCAACACCCATGTTACATACGGCTGTGAGGACTGTTATATCCTTGAGATTCAGTTCAATAGCCTCCCAGAGAGTGAGTCTGTTTTTATTGAAAGCATTGGGAAGTACCGACGGTTTGTTTATCTTAAGGAAGTCCATTCTCGGAAACTCCTTATCGAAAGTTCCGAAATATGCGTTACCGTTTTCATCGACAACATTGTCGGGTGTGGGAACGCTCTTTCTCTTTTCGGAAAGCACGTCATAAAAGTTCATAATTATTTCCTCCTTGATAGCAAAAATAAATATATTCTTAAAAATTATTCTTAATGTAATTGTACATTATGACGGGTATTTTGTCAATATGTATCTAAAGTTTAAAAAAATTATTTCTAAAAACTAAGGAGAGCCGCAGCCCTCCTTAATTTCATTCATTTTTCAATTTTTCTGTTTTTTCTTTTTCTCATTATTTCTCAAAAATATCAATATACTCCGGTTACCCCTGTAACTGTTTGGGCCGTGTACGTTACCCTGTCATCGTATATCTCTACTGTTGTACCGGTGTTCTTCTGTTTGACACCGAATTTTGCCTCAACTTCATCGCTTACGTTATATTTTGAAACATACTTGCTGACATGAGTTCCGTCCTCATAGATAAACTCGACAATAAAGTTGTCACTAAGCTTTGCCGCACAAAGACGTGAATTGTCAAGAAGTGACTGAATAGTTGCCTTATCCGTAATGTATTCGCTGTTTCCGAAATACATTTCATTGCCGCAATCAGCCATATATTCAACACTTGAATTGAAGTCGTTCGTTGCACCGGAAAGGAATGTTGTCTGATAAGCAAAACCTTGTACCTTATGATTTATCATCTTGACTCCTCTTACCTTTACGATTTTCGAGGTATCGTTTGCCTTTTCGGTGTAAAGTCCGTTATCCTTAAGCCACTTTACGGTGTTTACCATATCCTTTGTGACAACGACCTTATACTGATTATAGTAAAGGAATTCGTCCGTAGAAAATCCGTAAGCGAAGAACTGTTCTATGGCTTTATCACGGTTCTTTTTGTAGGATTCTCTGTAGATGGGATAAATATAGTTTTCATCTTCAATATAATCGTATTCCTCTGTTTCCGGATTGTAGACTTCATGATACTGCGGTTCTATAGAGCCGAATGCCGTAGACCATCTGCTGTCATACCTCTCACCGTACTCGTCTTTGTCATCGTGTGACTTATAGTAACTCAGTGCCTCATAAGCATCTGCGATAGCAGATTCATTATCTATTATCGTCAGCATACCGACTTCATCGGAAGATGCGTGGAAGTATTTCTGCTCGACAGTCTGATTCTTTAAATCTTTATAAAGAGCGTCTCTTAAGCTTGAGTCATTCTTAAAGTCGATCTCTCTGTTTCCGATATAAAGGTTGTTTTTATCGTTAAATCCGACGAATACATGATTATCGCTATCAAGTATTCCGCACATTTGCGATACTTTGTCTGCACTGTTCACATAATTGTAAGTATAGAATAATCCGAACAGCTTTTGCGATGACGTTGTCGGCAAATAGCCTACCGAATCGCCTTCTTCTATGATACTTGTTACGATACTGCTGTCAAATACCTGTTCTAAATACGTTGTACCGACATCGGTTTTCATAAAGCCCAGCATTTTTTTGTACACCTGAGTTGATTCATAGCTGTAAGCTCTGCTGACATATGAACCGTCTTTGAGCTTATAGCATATCATAAGGTCTGCATTTGCGGTATTGTCGTCAAGCTTTCCGATATAGCCGTCCTCGACAATGTTTTTGTGAATGTCGGTTATCCACTCGATATCATTTTCGCTTGTAAGTGTAAAGCAAGCATCTGAGCCGGTAAGCGGTTTAAAAGAGGAAGCCATCGTTCTGTCGGAAGACGAAAATCCTTGGGCATACTCGGACTGCTCTGCATTTAAAATGACATTGACCGATTCGATCTCTTTTGTTGACGGTAATGAATCACCGTATCCTGCGAAGCATACAATACAGAACACTGCCATTGCAACTGCGAGAGGTACTGCTGTTTTTACGGAAATCTTTCTTACAAGCACGAGCGATATTACTATGAAAACAAGTATTGCAACGACTATGCTCAAATCGGCAAGAAGATATCTTGACGAGATTTCTGCCCCTGTCATACCGCAAAAAGCCAATACCGATGCAAGTACGGCAACTATGCGGTAATTGTTAAAGCTCTTGAACACCGTACCGCTAATCTCACTTGTTCTTTTCTTGAACATGATAGACGCAAGTACAGCGATAAGTATAAATGATACGATACAGAAAATAAGTCCGATAGGATTGGGGGCAACATAGTCTTTAACCCAGCCGCTCTGAGTCATCTGTTCTCTCGTTCCGTACTCCGTGAAAGAACCGAAGATGTCTAAGAACCAATTCTTGGAATAAAATTTACTGCCGTAATTATAAAATTCGGTGCCGTAAGCCGAGCCGAATGTCAAATGACCGTATGCCTGCTCGGAAAGTTCTGTGAAAGCGGTCGGGAAAATACCGTAAAGGAAGGTGAATATTACACCCTCAACAACGTTTCCGGCATTTACAAATGCAAGCACTGTAACAGAGTACGCACAGAATGCAACCGCCAAAGCGTATATCACTTGGAAAAGGAACAGCTTGATGTTTACCGAGTTTATGATCATATCCGCTGTCATCAAATCAGTAATGAACATGAGTGTCGCATAAGAAACGACAGCTATTGCCAAAGCTGCACCTGCTCCGAGATATCTCGACCAGAAAAGCTTTGATTTGCTTATACCCAGTGAAAGATAAACATTGCTTTCTTTCTTGCTTGTCAAAAAGTTGAACGCTATCAAGCCGAATACACATGATAAAAGTACGAGTACAACATAGAATATATCGAAAAAATATTGATTTCCTCGCATAGTGCCTTCAACAAATCCGCCGTAAGTGATTGAGCCTAAGTCAACGAGGTTTGATATCGCAGTTCCGATACAAAATATCAGTGCAAGTGCTCCGGGGACGATGCCCAGCGGCAAGCACTGTTTGAACATACGTTTAAAGGTAAATGTAAACG
This sequence comes from uncultured Faecalibacterium sp., assembly GCA_964456935.1. GTDB lineage: Bacteria > Bacillota > Clostridia > Oscillospirales > Acutalibacteraceae > UBA6857. The sequence goes on from CAYWDD010000139.1 coordinate 3,457, forward strand.
CATTATGAGAAGAGTTCCGTGAAGTCATATTCTCTGTCCTCCATTTCTTCTAAAAATACTTCTTCCAAAGTCATGGGCATCTTTTCAAACATCAGCGGTGTATAGATTTTGAGTTTCTCTTCACACTCGGATATATCTCCGCTGAGTTTCGCACTTATTATCTTTCCGTCCCTGTGTATCTTCTTCAAGCCACAGCTTGCGAGTACCTCATCACTGACGTCATCTTTAAATGCAAGTCTTAACTTGAATTTTTCTTCCGATATGTCGTTGACGGAAACATCAAGGCTTATCTTATTGCCGTTCATAAGTGCAATATGGTCGCACATATCGGCAAGTTCGTTCAAGTTATGAGATGAGATAACAACAGATGAACCTGTTTCGGAGATAAACTCCGTAAGTAATTTTCTCATCAAATTTCTCTTAGCAGGGTCAAGTCCGTCGAAAGACTCGTCAAGAAGAATGAGGTCGGGTTTTGCGGAAAGAGCGAGAATTATCTCCGTCTGCCTCTGCATACCCTTTGAAAAGCCGCTTATCTTTGCTTTTGTGTTAAGTGAGAACATATCTGCAAGTCTTTCAAAGGTTTTCATATCAAATCTCGGATAGTACCCCTGATAGAACTCTGCCATCTTTTTCATGCTTGCACCCGTCATAAAGAACAAGTCGTCGGGTACATAAAATATTCTTGATTTCGCACCTTCGTTGTCGTGCACGTCCTCTCCCTTAAGTCTGACTTCACCGCTGTCTTTTGAATAGACATCGGTTATAACTTTGAAAAGTGTCGTTTTACCTGCGCCGTTGTAACCGACCAAGCCGTAAATCGACATATCGTTTACTTTAAGGCAGATGTTGTCAAGAACGACCTTTTTGCCGAATGCTTTGCTTACGTTTTTAATTTCAAGCATCAGTCACGTTCCTCCTCGTAAATTTCGTTAATAAGTTTGATCATTTTCTCTTTTGATACTCCTTTTCGCTTAGCCGACAGCAGTTGTTCTCTTATCGAATCAAGAGCTTTTTCTGCCGCGGTGTTGCTGTCAAGGGCTGTCGGGGAAATGAAGCTCCCCTTTCCTACGACCGTGTAGATCACACCCTCCGATTCGAGTTCCTGAAATGCACGTTTGACAGTATTGACATTTGCACCTATATCAAGCGCAACACTGCGTATTGACGGCAATTTCGTATCGGGTTCTAAGATACCGAGTCTGATATACATCATGATTTGATCTTTCAGCTGCTCATAAATAGGTATGCGGCTTCTCACATCAACATCAAACATATAATGCCCCCTTTACTCTAAAATGTGTGATATTTGTGCTAAGTGTGATATCTTTGCTATCACACTTAGCATTATACACACGTTAT
>CAYWDD010000140.1:0-4768 GCA_964456935.1 uncultured Faecalibacterium sp.
GATAATTGCGTACATTTTACTTTCCTTCCTTTATTATGGACTCGCTGCGTCAGGCAGAGAAACCTCATTCATGGCATGACAAATCATGCCGCCCATTGCATGCGGTAAGAGATAGTATAAACTATCCGCAAGTGTTTGTCAATAGAAAATTCGATTTTTTTACAAATATTACTGTTGACCGTTTTCATAGAGTTGACTCATAAAGCTACTCTTTTTCTTTTCTTTCTTCGGTTTGTAGGGAGGCGGATTGAGGAGCTTTTTCTTTGCTCTCTTTCCGCTTGCACTTGCAAGATATTCATTTACTGCGATAACTACGGGTGCCATCATGGGGCTCATGTAATCAACACAGTTTGCAAGAAGTATCTGATCGTTGTCAAGCGAACCGAGTATGGTTACGGCAACGATGTCCTGAACGTCGTTAGAGCCGTCTGCGTAAATGTCGTTGAGTATGTTAAACAGTTTTTTCATCGTTGTCGGATTGTTCTGCTTTATCGTTTCAATGATGAGGGGGTTGGCGTACTTAGTGAAAAATTCTTCCGCAAGAACCTCACCGTAATTTGCGACACTTTCTTTATAATACGTCTTAAGTTCGGGGTACACAAGACATATTCTGCTTGCCAAGGTGTTTGCATCGTATGACATTCCGCCGCTTCTTACCGCTGTCTTTGAAACGGTTTGAGGAGCTTTGAAGTTGTTTCTCTTAACTGCCTTTTTCTCCGCAAACTTCTCATTGATACTTTCGCTGAAATCGTTTGCGATGTACTTTATATCACCGTCTGTGCTGTTTTCATCGAAAAGTGACAATGCTATACGCTTATAATCGTCGTCCTGTGAGTCCGAATACGCAGACTCCGATGCGTACAAATAAATTTTATCGTCACCGTAAGTGATCTTGACAGTTCCCTTTTCATCTGACTGATAGGCAAAAACATCGTCCTTATCTGTGTCAACGGACTTAAATCCGTTGTTATCAAGTGCAGCTTGCATTCCTTTTAATACAGCCGCAATGCTTTCATTTATATTTGCCATTATATTACACTCCTTGATTATATATACACTACATTTTAACACAGATTATTCGTTTTGTCACTATCTTAGAGAAAATTTCTTGATTTGGGTAAATCAGCGAGCGTTAAGGCAGCTTGCGGTGAGATGAAAGTCTGTATGCTACAAAACCTACGCATATTCTCTAAGCTCTTTGCACCTTTCCTCAAGTTCGCATTTTTCGTCGTACAAAATGTTCAATATGTATCTTAAACGTCTGACTTCGCTGAAGTTCAGCTCCTTTTCCGCTGCCAAAAGCTTTTTGCGAGTTTCCGCTATCACTTGACTTTGCACTTTAATACAGTTTTCATATGTTTCTTTAAGTTCGTAGATATTCCCCATATTTTGCCCTCCTTACACACCGAAAATCATCTGATCCGCACCGACTTTATAAAACGAAATGAGCTTAATAAAATCATTGAGTCCTATACTCCCGTTTTGTTCGAGGTTTTCGATTTTATTTTGCGGTACACCCGTCATTTCCGATACCAGAGAGATCGGCAACATTTTTTCGTTTCTTGCTTTTTTAAGCCTTTGACCTACACAGTCTGTCTTTCCCGATTCGACACTCATTATCGCTACCGCCTGCTCTATATAAGCCGGCATCACTTCGTTTCTGATGTCGGTGTCGGCATACTCGAAAACATATTTCATTCTCAGATTAAAAACTTCCGTTATCTTCATAAGGTTTCGGCAAACCGTCGATCTGCTCACACCGTAAACAGCGGCTATTTCTTCACCGTTCTTGCCGTCAAGATATTTCATTTTAAGTATGCCTCGTTGTTCGTCTGTCAGCTCGTTTTTTATAACAGCTCTGAATGTTTTCAAAAGTTTCAGCTTTCTTATTCTGTCGGAATATTCTTCGGCACTTTCACCGACAGCATCTTTCCAATTGAAGAAAGCCATACACGCCTCGTCAAAGCTCAAATCACTTTGCTTAGGGTTTGCTTGAGTAAAAATTTTAACTTTAGTCGAATACATTTTTCGCTCTCCTCTGCTTTGAATTTTGCTCGAACAAATGTTCGTTTACAATTCAATTATAGGAGCAAAAAACAGGTTTGTCAAGAGTTGATTTCAAAATTTTATTCGTTCAACAAAAATAGATTTTCTTCGACAAAATTTTCGGGCAAAAAGTGTTCGAGTGTACATAAAGAGTTATATTTCGGACATATATATCTGATATTTTTTACCCTTTGACCTCGTTACATTCTTTCCCTGCAAAGAAGTTTTCTATATTCTCGACGGTCGTTTCCGCAATATTTTCGAGTGCTTCTTTTGTCAAAAAAGCCTGATGTGACGTTACGATGACATTCGGCATTGCAAGTAATCTTGTCAAGGTATCATCATGAACGATGTGACCCGAAAAGTCCTCGAAAAAGAATTCCGATTCTTCTTCATACACATCAAGGCAGGCCGCGCCTATTTTCTTCTCCTTTATGCCTTGTATCAAAGCGTCGGTGTCTATGAGCAATCCCCTTGACGTATTTACTATCACGACGCCTTTTTTCATTTCGGCTATCGAATCCGAGTTTATCAGGTGCTTGTTTTCGGGTGTCAAAGGGCAGTGCAACGATATTACATCGCTGCGTTTAAACAGCTCATTAAGGCTTACATATTCCGCATTGACTTCTTTATCGGGATAAATGTCATACGCTACGACGTGCATTCCGAATCCGTTGCAGATATCTATAAACGCTTTGCCTATCTTCCCCGTACCTATGACTCCGACTGTTTTTCCGTACAATTCAAAGCCCGTAAAGTCGTTGACACTGAAATTGAAGTTCTTAGTTCTGATATAAGCTTTGTGTATTCTTCTTATTGAAGTCAGAAGCATAGCCGCCGTATGTTCTGCGACGGTTCGAGGTGAATATGCAGGAACTCTTACGACGGTGATGCGACCCTTTGCGGCTGAAAGGTCAACATTATTAAATCCGGCACAACGTAAAGCTACAAGTTTTACGTTATATTCGCAAAGTTTATCTATGACAAAGCGGTTCACGTCATCGTTTACGAACACGACAACTCCGTCATAGCCGTTAGCAAGTCGCACGGTGTCTGAATTAAGTTTTGTTTCGTAATGCTTAAACACGATATCTTTATCTTTAGAAAACTTATCAAGCCCGGGACGGTCATACTCTCTTGAATCAAAAACGGCAAATTTCAGCATAGTGACAACTCCTATATCGGTTTTTATTAGTATTAGTGAAAAGTCAAGTTTTAAACACGTTCAAAAAGAAAAAGCCGTGCGACATTCACACGGCTTGATAGATATTTTATCTTATTTAGTTTTGATATTTTTGATGCTTGACCAGCTCGAATAAAGCTTTACACTCTTTCCGTTAATTTTAACTGTCTTATATGTTCGTACACGGACGTAGTATTTCTTTCCTGCTTTAAGATTCTTTACGATCGTTGATGTTGTGCTGTTCTTCTTGACCGTAACCGTCTTAGCGTTCTTCATCTTAGATGAAGTCGAATATTGAATCTCATAGCCCGATGTCTGTGTCGACTGTTTCTTCCAGCTGACTGTAAACTGCTTTTTACCGGCTGTGAGCTTTGATACGGATGTTCCCTTGGGAACGATGTTAAACGTCAACTTCTTCGTTCCGCTGTAGTTGCCCTTGAATGTGACAGTGACTGTATACTGTCCGACATTCTTGCAACCGGAGGAATACTTGACTGTATAGTCCGTGCCACTCTTGAGCGTTTTACCGTTTGAGTCTTTGACTGTAACTGTCGGTTTCTGTGCTTTTCCGTTGTAAGTGAACGAAGTCTTTGAGAGCTTTACAGAAGAAGCTTTCGCTATCACTACATTTGACTTTACATATCCACAAACCGTACACTTTGTAACAACAGAGCCGTTCTTGGATGTCGTGGCTTTAGTTGTCGTTGCCTTGTAGGTGTGTGCTTTCTTTGCGACAGTTTTCTGTGCAACTGTCACCGTTCCGCAGACAGAGCACTTTTTTCCTGCTGTCTTGCCTGTCTTTGTGCAGGTGGAGGCAACGGCAGGGAGGGTGACGAGTTTGTGACCTGTGGCAGAGATCGTTTCTGTATAGGTATCACCGCATGAGCAGGTGAATGTCTTAACCCCCTCTGTTGTGCAAGTAGCGGCTTTGGTTATTTCTGAGGTGTAGGAGTGGGTGTGCTGTTCTTCGTCTAAATCAATGAATTTAAAGCCGTTTTCGGTTGCGTAGGTTTCGGCGGTCGAATTTGAATAACCATAGATAGTTAAACCACTGCAACCGTAGAACGCATAACTGCCAATGCTTGTCACACTGTCGGATATGGTTATGCTTGTTAAGTTATCGCAATCTTCGAACGCACTTTCGCCAATACTTGTCACGCTGTTGGGAATTGTTAAGCTTGTTAAACTGCTGCAATCGGCGAACGCAGAACTGCCAATGCTTGTTACGCTATCCGGAATTGTTATGCTTGTTAAACCGGTGCAACAGTCAAAAGCACAATCGGCAATACATTTTGTTCCGGATTTTATTGTGTATTCTCCGGAAATAGAATTGTATCTTGCTTTTAGCAAATAATTATCTAGATACAAAACTCCGTTCTCCCAATTTGATGAATTGTTATAATATGCCGTATTATGGAACGCATGACTGCCAATACTTGTCACGCTGTCGGGAATTGTTACAGTTGTTAAACTTTCACATTCATCGAACGCCCAATCGCCAATGCTTGTCACGCTGTTGGGAATTGTTAAGCTTGTTAA
>CAYWDD010000141.1:0-4741 GCA_964456935.1 uncultured Faecalibacterium sp.
ACGCAGTGAGCAGCGGAGCGACCGCCGCAGGCGGTTGCGGAGCGTAAGGCGGCAGATTGCGTACTCCCCGAGCCGCAAGGCGAGAGGGAGTGCCAATCTGCCGCCCCGATGCAGTGAGTCGGTTGAGATAAAAGCTTAGAGGTTGAACGAACTAAAAGTTAAGCCTTTCCTTTCGGGAGAGTAAGACCGAAATTCTGCACAATTTCTCGTCGCCCCTTTAGGGGAGATGTCTTTTTTGTTCTGCGAGCAAAAAAGACAGAGGGGTTTTCTTCCCACTATGAAGAAATCTAAAAGTCAGAACGTCTAACATCTAATGTCTAGCATCTAACATCTAGAATAGAACGCAGTGAGCAGAAAGCCAAGACGTGCTGACTTACGACTTGTACACGGTGAATATTTTAGGGCTTAACCTTAAAAAATTCACCCACAAAAAGAAAAAACCACCCATTAACACAGGTGGTGTAATTTTTCTTTGGTTATAAGCGAATTAGGCATTTCCCTCGCTGTTCGGATCGTCTTTTGAGAAAATAGCCATAATTGTCTTAAAAATCAACTTCATAAGTTCTATGAATTCGCCTAATTTCATGGGTAATTCTCCTTTCGTAGCTTTTAATACATTTGAATTGTAACATACTTTTTTCAACATGTCAACAAAAAATTAACATTTGTCAAAAATTTATTTAATTTTAAAAATTTTCTAATTTTTGTCCGACGCTTTGTTGACAAGTGTCGGATATCATACACAAATCGGCTTGATTTTATGCCTTAAAGCATGAAACAGATATAAAATCAACAGAATTTAAATTTTGTGTTGTTCCTTTGTGACAGTCTGTATTGTATAATTTAGGCAGATGATCGGAGGAGGATTATTATGGATACAGATAAACTTTATGCCGAACAACTGGCTAACGAGTATGCACCGAAGAAAGCGTCAAACGTTATCGCTTTGCGTAAACTTGACAGAAAAGCAAAACTTCCGGCTACCGTTTTCGCCTATGTTTTCGGAGTTGTTTTTACATTGATTTTCGGTACAGGGCTGAGTCTTTCGGTTGGAGCTATAGGCTTGGGCACAGCAGCATATGTGACGCTCGGAGCGGTTATAGGTACAATCGGATTGATCGGTGTCGGTACGAACTATGCTATTTATAAGCACCTGCTTGAAAAAGGCAAGCAGAAGTATGCTTTCGAGATAGTCCAGCTCGCCAAAGAGATAGCCGAAAGCAGATGAGCGTATTTAATAAAGCTGTCGTGTCAGATGCAGCCGACAGATGTGTACACGATAAGGCTTTTAGGGCGAATGTCGGTTTATGCTCGGGCATGGTCGTAAATTTTTGCTATGCGGCATTTCGGCTTGCGGTCGGAATCATCGATGCGTCGGCGTGGCTTGTTTGCACCGCCGTTTACTTCCTTTTGCTCGCAATATTCAGAGCCGCACTTACTAACGCTTATCGCATAAGGAAAAAGAAAGGCGGCTATACATACGAAAAGGCATGGTATAAGAGAACAGCCTTTCTGCTCTTTCTGTTAAACATACCTATCGGAACAATGATACTTTTATTTGTAAAAAATGAGGCAAAATGTATATATCCGTGGTATACTATATATGCAGCGGCAGCGTATACATTCTATATGATAGTATTGTCGATAATAAATCTTTTTAAATTCAGAAAATTCGGAAGTCCTATACTTTCCGCTTCCAGAGTGATAAGTTTCATAGCGGCTCTTGTATCGCTTTTAGGTTTGCAAAACGCACTTATCAATGAATTTTCGACTAAAGGCAGATTCTTCCATGAGGCGATGAACGCTTTTACGGGAACTGCCGTATACGCAGTGATCATAACGGTCGAGATGGTTATGGTTTGCCGCAGTGCTAATATGTACGGGGTGACAGACGATGAACAAATCGGAAAGCAAATACTTTAATACCGCACTACGCATGGACGAGGCTTTGATGAAGTTGCTTGAAACTAAAGACTTTGAGTACATCACAATAAAAGAGATATGTGCAAAAGCAGGCGTCAACCGCTCAACATTCTATCTTCACTATGAAAACACCCGAGACCTGCTCAATGAGAGCATAAACCTCATGCAGGAACGGTTTTATGCTTGTTTTAAAGGTGACAAAAGTTCATTTAGGTACAAAATAGAAAACTGTTCCGCTAATGACTTATACTTAATAACTCCCGAGTACCTTGAGCCGTATTTAAAATATGTATCCGACCACAGAAGCATCTACGGTGCGGCAATGAGAAATCCCTCAAATTTCAACAGCGAAGAAATATATAAAATGCTGTTTAATGAGGTGTTTGACCCGATACTCGATAAATATTCCGTTTTGCCCGAAGAGAGGGTATACATCATGGCTTTCTATCTCAAAGGCATAGCTGCGATGGTGTCCGAATGGTTGGAAGAGGATTGCAAAATGCCGATTGACAGGCTTACGGAAATCATAATCAAACTTATCCCGAAATCTAAGTCCGAAACCGATACAAACTGATTCGGACGGTGATATTCCTTACATATTTACATATTCCGCTTTGTGAAGTTTCTTTCTCGCTTTTTGTTTGTCAATGTCGGTTTATTGTGTGCAAAGCGGAAACATATCCCCACTTACTTTACGGTGAGTGGGGATATGGACTTTTTAAGATGAATATGCTACAATTGTACAAAGGATTTTTCGGAGGACAAAATGGAGTACACGATAAGAGAGATAGATAAAAAGGACAACAAACGCATTGAAAAGATAATCAGAGATTGCCTGACCGAATACGGTGCGGCTCACGAGGGAACAGCATGGGCTGACCCCGACCTCGGAAGATTTTCCGAGATATACAACACCGAGGGCAACAAATATTGGGTTGCCGAGAACGAACACGGTGAGGTAGTCGGAGGTGTCGGAATAGGAGAACTTCCGGGTACACAGGGAATATGCGAGTTGCAGAAAATGTATTGCGTACCCGAAGTCAGGGGTACGGGTGTATCTCATCTTTTGATAGGAAAAGCACTCGAATATGCAAAGGGATATTATTCAAAGTGCTATCTCGAAACATTCGGCAACATGATAGCGGCACAGAAGTTCTACGAGAAATATGACTTTGAGAGAATCAAAGACCCGATAGGCTCGACAGGTCACTTTGCGTGTGACGTCAGATATATTAAGGTGTTATAAAACCAAAAGCGTGGTGTCTGCCGACACCACGCTTTCACTATACTATATATAATATATTACCGGTCTAAACTGTCAAGTGACTGCTTTTTAAGGAATGCGTTGATAAAGCCGTCAATATCACCGTCCATAACGGCATTGATGTTGCCCATTTCAAAGCCAGTTCTGTGATCCTTTGCCAACGTATACGGCATGAAAACATAGCTTCGTATCTGGCTGCCCCAACCTATTTCTTTCTGGTCACCCTTGATATCTTCGATCTTGTCAAGATGCTCTCTTTCCTTTATCTCGATGAGCTTTGACTTAAGCATTCTCATACAAACCTCACGGTTTTGGTGCTGACTTCTTTCGACCTGACATGAAACGACTATTCCCGTGGGAATGTGTATGAGTCTGACAGCCGATGAAGTCTTATTAACTTTCTGTCCGCCTGCACCGCTGGCTCTGTAAACTTCCATCTTGATATCTTCCGGGCTTATCTCAACTTCGATAGTGTCGTCTATTTCCGGCATAACTTCAAGAGATGCGAAAGATGTATGACGTCTGCCCGATGAGTCAAACGGTGAAACACGAACAAGTCGGTGTACACCCATTTCACTCTTAAGATAACCGTAAGCGTTTTCACCCTCGATAACAACAGTTGCACTCTTAAGACCTGCCTCATCACCGTCAAGGAAATCGACAGTCGTAAACTTAAAGTCGTGCTTTGTTGCCCACTGACCGTACATACGGTAGAGCATTTGACACCAGTCTTGAGCCTCTGTTCCGCCTGCACCTGCATGGAAAGTCAAGATAGCGTTCTTTGCATCATACTCACCGCTGAGAAGTGTAGCAAGCGTCTGTCTTTCGAGTTCTTCTTCGACAGCCTTGACGCTTTCTTCGCAGTCGGGGAGAAGATCGAGATCTTCTTCTTCGTCCGAAAGCTCTATCATAACAAGAGCATCGTCAAAGTCTGTTTTCAATTTGTCATATGCGGCAACTTTGTTCTTAAGCTGTGCGATTCTCTGCAAAACCTTGTTTGAGTTTTGAACATCGTCCCAAAAGCTTGTTTCCGCAGTTTGAGATTCCAGCTCTTTAATTTCGTCATTCATCTTATCAAGACCCAAAGCACCTGCAAGTTCGTTAAGCGGTTTCTCGCTTTCCAAGAGTCTTAATCTCAATTCTTCAAACTGTATCATAAATAATCCTCTCAATTATAATTTTTAAAATGTCTGTGTTTAAGTTAAGTGCAATTTAAATCATAACGATTCCTCACAAAACATAATTTTCCATACTACATCTTGTTATTATACATAATTATCTGCAACTAAGCAAGAGGGGAGGGGAAAATTTTTGAAGTTAGATTGTAATGAAGAATGAATTATTCATAATTCATTTTTCATTGCGAGCAACAGCGAGCCTATCCCACAACTTCTTCCCTATTACTTCTTACATCTTACCTGCGAGCGACAGCGAGCCTGCCTCCCTCCTCCATCTAGTGCCTAATTCTCCAAAAAACCCAACATCTTGACCTTAAAAATTTTTTTAAAAAAATCGGCGTTTTTCACAAACTTTTTTGCCGAAAATAGTTGACTT
>CAYWDD010000142.1:0-4737 GCA_964456935.1 uncultured Faecalibacterium sp.
AAAAAGGGCACTGCGATAAGCGGTTACGCCCTCGGTACGATTATAAAGAAGTAAATCGCCATTTGGACGTGCGGCGATTTACTTCTTTTTATGCGAAAGGACAAGTATAACAAAATTTATAACCAATCCTATGACGTTAACAAGTAACATTAAAATATCAATAAGATTATCCAATGTTATGTATTGCATCAGCATCACCCCCTTACGAGGGCAGAGTATAACCGCCTACCGTGTTTTGCAGTACCCCCGAACGTTATCAACCGGAAAAAGTCGGATATAACATTCTCCGAAACAGTGACTATTGAGTCGAAATGTTTCGTAACCTTAGTGTACCACGAAAAATGGATTATGTCAAATTTTGTCAATGAAAAATTCCGTCCTGCACTTGACAAGACGGAAGATAGAATGTATAATATATATGGAAAAAGGGTACTGCGATAAGCGGTTACGCCCTCAAAGTGTTGAAAAAATAAATCGCCACTTTAGGACTGTGGGCGGTTTATTTTTTTATGCTAAGTATATAACCTGTAGCAACAATAAGTAAAAGTATACCTAATGCTAAAGTTTCCATCGCATCACCCCCTGACCATAAATTCAGAGGGTATGACCCTCCGTCAAGGAGAGCATAACCGCCTACCCGTTTTGCAGTACCCCCGAACGTTGTATCAATAGCAAAACGCTAAGATATAACATTCTCCGAAACAGTACTGTTGAGTCAACATATTTCGTGGCTTTAGTATAGCATGAAGAAAGAATTATGTTAAATTTTGTGATATTTCAATTAAATCGTTCGGTAGCATTTTTCTTTCAAAAACGTCTTGATTTCTTCAACCTCTTTACCCTCGTAAAAGTTCACAAGAAGCTTTTTGAATTCCGATACCTCGGGTTCGGGTATCACAAGCAATCCGCCTGCATGGGATATGAGATAGTGGTTTGCGAATATCACTGCCGCACGTTTGTTTCCGTCGTTGAAAATTTGCGTTTTCATGCAGTAAAGACAAAGCTCGATGGCAATGTCTATCGGTGATGCATCTTGTTTTGTAATCGAAGATATTTTTTCGGCAACCACACTTTCAATAGGCAACGGCGGCTTATATTTCGTTCCGCCTATAGCTACCGGCACGCCTCGAACTCGTCCGCCGTTGGCGAAAAAGCCCTCGTTGACAAGTCGTGCTATATGGCTTAGTACGTTGAAGTCACTTTTGAATTGCAAGACATCTTTGTCGAGAATAAACTCCCAAGCGTGTTTTAAGTTTAATATTTTCTGTACGTCGGAAGAAGTCATGTTATTTACAATGCCGTTCTCGACAATATCTTCCGTCTGTGGGAAAGTTGTTGCAACGCCCTCTAAAACAGCCTGTTCATAAATGGAAAGTTTCATATTGGCTCGTGCAAAATCAAGATTAAGTACAACACGACTGTCAAGCTCAAGTTCGGTAAATCCCAATTTTGCAAGTTGTTTTTCGATTTGGCGGATTTGTTTTTTCAGCTCTCTTGCCTCACGGTTATTGCGAAGTAAAAGTTGATAAAGTTCATCGGAATAAACATCGACATAAGTTGATGAAAGACGACTGCCTATTCTTTTTCGTATATAAAGATATTTTCCGCTTTCGTTTTCTTTTATTTCAGGTGTTCCGTCATATGCAAGTAAATTAAGCCGAGCGAAACAGTCGGCACGTTGTTGTAAAAGTTCTTGGATTTCAGTTAAATTACTCATACTCTACTCCTTTAGGGAACATTTATGATATTATTATACCCATTTGTTCCCTAAAATGTCAAGCGTTTTAGGGAACAAATCGCACTATTTTAATGCGATTTGTTCCCTAAATCGTTGTTTCTCCATATTCATGTCGAAAAGTGTAAGTTTTTACAAAATATTCGTGTAGTTTAGTGTAATTTTTCGAGAAAAATGTGTTGATTTTTACACGAATGTTTATATGTTCTGTATCGGATATATATTCCACCCACCTTGCGTACAAAAATAAAGCGGAGATTTTAAGCCAATCTCCGCTTTATATTATTTTATTTGTTTATTATTCAGCCTCTTTGGGTTCGTCTTTCTTTCTTGAAAGAATAAGGTTGACAACTATACCGAGGATAAGTGCCGAAGCGATTGATGTGAGTGTAACCTTGCCGATTTGAAGTGCCATGCCACCGATACCCGAAATAAGGATAGCCGCAACAACGAAGAGATTTCTGTTGTCATCAAGGTCAACTTTCTGTACCATCTTAAGACCGCTGACTGCGATAAAGCCGTAAAGTGTAATGCATACACCACCCATGACGCATGACGGGATAGTTGCAAGGAATGTGACGAACGGAGCAAAGAACGAAATCGCTATAGCCATGATAGCTGTTGCGAGGATAGTAACAACAGATGCGTTACCTGTGATAGCAACACAGCCTACCGACTCACCGTATGTTGTATTCGGGCAGCCACCGAAGATAGCACCGAAGATCGAACCTACACCGTCACCGAGAAGTGTTCTGTGTAAACCGGGGTCTTTGAGCAAGTCTTTGTCGATGATAGAGGAAAGATTCTTGTGGTCGGCGATATGCTCTGCAAAAACAACGAATGCAACCGGAATGTACGCAACAGCGACAGTGCCGATGTAAGAGCCGTCTATTTCTTTGATGCCTTTAGCTGCCTCAAGGAATGTGAAGTCGGGGTACCACTGCATATCCTTGAACAGTGAAAAGTCGATAATCTGAAAAGTTTCGTTACCTGTCTTAAGTCCGATAACAGTGAATACAGCGGCAACCGCATAACCTGCAAGGATACCGATGATGAACGGGATAAGCTTTGCCATTTTCTTGCCGAATACCGAGCAGATCATGACTGTCAAAAGTGTTACAAGAGCGCAGAGTAAACCTATCCAGCCCTTAGTTGTCATAACGTAAGCAGAGCCGTTGTTCTCAGCAAACTTAAGAACATCGCCTACAGCGTTGCCTGCAAGTGAAAGACCGATGATAGCAACTGTAGGTCCGATAACCTGCTTGGGCATGAGCTTGTCTATCCAATCAACACCTGCAAACTTAACTACAAGAGCGATTACAACATAAACAAGACCTGCAAAAATCGCACCGACGATGAGACCTGCATGGCCTGCCGAAGTCGAAACGGCACCTGCGAAAGCGGCACTCATTGAACCGAGGAATGCGAATGATGAGCCGAGGAAAACAGGGCTTCTGAACTTAGTGAAGAGAAGGTATACGATTGTTCCGACACCTGCTCCGAAAAGTGCGGCTGACTGCGACATTCCGTTTTGGATTATTGTCGGTACAGCTATAGTTGCCGCAAGAATTGCAAGCAATTGCTGGAATGCGAATACGATCAACTGACCGAATTTTGGTTTGTCTTTTACGTCATAAGTGAGTTTCATTTTGACGTCCTCCCATTTTAAATTTTTATTTTCAGCTCAGACCTCTCCGAGCAAGGTTTACTTTTCCTTTGAAATTGCGACTTCCGTCTTGCCGTCAACAGTATCAAGCCTTACGCAGACAAATTCTTCCTTTGAAGTCGGAATGTTCTTTCCGACGTAGTTTGCACATATGGGAAGTTCCCTATGTCCTCTGTCCACCAATACGGCAAGCTGGATTTTTGACGGTCTGCCGAGTTCCATTAAAGCGTCCATGGCGGCTCTTGCGGTTCTTCCCGTATAAAGCACGTCATCGACAAGGATAATATTCTTTCCGTTGACGTCAAAATTGATAGCCGTTTTATTGACGTGCGGTTCGGTATATTCCTGCGTCAAATCGTCACGGTAAAGTGTTATATCAAGCTCGCCTGCCTCGACCTGTATTCCCGAAAACTTTTCGATGTTCGCTTTCAGAATCTGTGCAAGCGGCACACCTCTACGTCTTATTCCGACAAGACAAAGCGAAGAATCAGACTCGTTTCTTTCGATTATCTCGTGTGAAAGTCTTGCAAGCGTTCTGCTCATAGTCTGTGAATCCATGATGATTTTTTCTTCCGTCATAGTTTCCTCCATAAAAATATGCCTCACTGCAAGACACAGCAAGGCACAATAGAACACGGTTATTTTGTGACCTTGTCGGTATCCCGTACCGAATTAAAGGGCAATCTTTACTCCTGCTATGATATCACAGCTTTTTGAAAAAGTAAAGAGAATATTAAAAGTTTTTTGCGGATTCTTATTTTTAATACGTTGTCTTAATTTCTGCATATCATTATTCTAACTTTCAATCCTTACAGCCTTTTAAGTTTTTTCTTTTCCGACTTTCATCAGTGGGCGCACACCATCGGCACCCACTCGCATACGCTCGTGGGTACACGCTGTCGCACGCTTGCCGCCCCTCCGCCCCGGCACCCCACCCGCTCAACCGCACTCCCATCTCCGCCAACAAAAAAGACTTCCCTTTCGGGAAGTCTTTAAATTCTAATCAAGTCCGATAATTAAGCAGCAATGATCTGGTTCATTATCTCTTCAAATCTTGCACCTGCTTCTGTGCCAAAGAGAATGGTAATGATCTTAACGAAAATATTAGCGATCTTAACAAGTGTGCTTGTTGTTTCAACGGGAGTAACAACTGCTGTGAATACGATGTATTCGCCGTTTGCTGCTGTTTCGGGGATCTGGAACATTGAGCCACAAGCATATGTAGCGCCTACGTTTGCACCTGTTGCCATTGAAGTGCTGAGATACCAAGCACCTGCATATCCTTCGGGCGGGTTCTTGATGCCGGGAAGCTGAACGAAGTTGCCCGGTGTGCACA
>CAYWDD010000143.1:0-4687 GCA_964456935.1 uncultured Faecalibacterium sp.
CCTCTCCTTTCAGGAGAGGCAAGAAATTATGCAGAAATTAAATCTCGTCGCCCCTGAAAGGGGAGATGTCAAAAGTCGCTTGCGGCTTTTGACAGAGGGGTCAACTTCCCACTTTGCAGAAACCCAAAAGTCAGCACAACAATTTTGCATTTTGCCCTTTGCATTTTGCATTTGCGACCAACGGGAGCATAACCTCCTTGCAACTTTGCAATTTTTGTGGCATAATAATCTATGTTCTTAATTAACAGGGAGGTTATCGCTTTGAACGAAAATGTTATCAATGAACTTAAAGAGATTGATGAAAACAAAAGACTCGAAAATATACAAAAAGCCGTGGAAAAAGGTGTCGTCATTCCTTGCACCGACGGAGTTATCATCGGGGATAATACCGAGATAAACGCAGGTGTCCTTGTGCTGAAAGGAAGTATCATCATCGGGAACACCTCTGTCGGTGAAAACAGTGTGATAGGTCCCGACAGCTTGCTTTATAATATGAAAGTCGGTCATGACACTCACTTGAACGCTTTTCAAGGCTATGAGTCCGAGATAGGAAACAGCTGTGATATAGGTCCTTTTGTTCATGTACGACCGAACAGTGTCATTAAGGATAACGTTCATCTCGGAAATTTCGTTGAGGTGAAAAATTCGGTTGTCGGTGAACACACAAGCGTGTCACATCTGACTTATGTGGGTGACAGCGATGTCGGAAAATATGTAAACTTCGGTTGCGGCTGTGTTACGGTCAACTTTAACGGCAAGACAAAACACAGAACCACCGTAAAGGATCACTGTTTTATCGGCTGTAACACAAACCTTGTCGCTCCCGTTACCGTCGGTGAGTACGGCTACACTGCGGCAGGTTCGACAATAACAGAGGACGTGCCCGACAACAGTCTTGCAATCGCTAGAGCAAAACAGGTCAACAAGGTCAATTGGGTGCTGAAAAAGAAACCGTATAGAGGTACAGAAGAATGATATTAAAATTTAAAGAGAAGTCCGGAGCTTTCGAATACTTGATAGTAGGCTTGGGAAACCCCGGGAAAAAGTACGAATTTACAAGACACAACGCAGGCTTTCTTTTTGTAGATGTCCTGTGTGAGAAGTATAATTTCAAGGTCGATCGCCTTAAATTCCATGCACTGACAGGTGAAACGAGGATAAACGGACACCGTTGCCTTGTGATGAAACCCAATACCATGATGAATTTAAGCGGTGAGGCGGTAAAGGCGGCTTGCGATTTTTATAAAATATCTGCGGAAAATGTCATTGTCGTATTTGACGATATCAGCCTTGACGTAGGAAAACTGCGAATCAGAAGAAAAGGCTCTGCCGGAGGTCACAACGGAATCAAGAGCATAATCTCGTGTATAGGTTCCGACAACTTCCCGAGAATAAAGCTCGGTGTAGGTGCAAAGCCTCACCCCGATTACGATTTAGCGGATTGGGTGCTTTCGACATTCACTAAGGACGAGGCAAAGAACTTGCGTCAAGCGGTGGACAACGCTTGCGATGCCGTACCGCTGATAATAGAGGGGGACTTTGAAAAAGCCATGAGCAAGTTTAACTGAGTGTACAAATCGAACCTTGAGGTTGCTTTTTTTCTATGCTTAGTATATACTGATTATTTAGACAGTATGTGAAAACTGTAATAACGTATTATCAAACGAAAGGACGATTTAAAATGAAATATCTTCTTTTGATCCCGGCTGTGATTGTTGCCGTTCTTCTTGTTGCCGTAATCAGAGCGGCAATGATGAAACCGACTTCGGCTAAGACAGCCACATTACCCGAGGTTGACGAAAAACTCAGCCGAAAGTATGCGGAAACTCTCAGCGAAATGATAAAAGTCGAAACTATATCGGACAGAGATAATTTCGATGTCGAAAAGTTTGAGAGATACCACGAAAGATTGGCAGAGCTGTTCCCCTTGGTTTTCTCCAAGTTAGAGGTACACGACATTGACGGAAACCTTATAGCTAAGTGGAAAGGCAAAACGGACGGTGACGCTATACTTTTCATGAGCCACCAAGACGTTGTGCCTGCCGAGGGAACTTGGGAGCATGAGCCGTTCAGCGGTGACATCTCCGACGGAGTTATCCACGGCAGAGGCACTATGGATACAAAGGCTACGGCATTTTGTTTCTTGCAAGCGACCGAAGAACTTCTTAGTCAGGGATATCAGCCCGATGTCGATGTTTACCTTGCCGGAAGTTGCACGGAGGAAATAAGCGGTGACGGAGCGAAAAAGACCGTAAAGTGGCTCAAGGACAACGGTGTCAAGCTTGCCATGGTTCTTGACGAGGGCGGCACGGTTCTCGAAAAGCCGATAGGCGGTGTCAACGGAATATACGCACTTGTCGGTGTACTCGAAAAGGGTTACGGAGATGTTAAGTTCATCGCCAAGGGCAAAGGCGGTCATGCCAGTGCACCCCCGAAGAAAACACCGTGGGCAAGAATGGCGGCATTCATAGCGGACGTTGAAAAGCACGACCCGTTCACCTCAAAGTTCAATCCGACTATTACCGAGATGTTCAAAAGAATGGCACCGAATATGGATTTCGGTATGCGTTTGGTTTTTGCCAATCTCTGGTTATTCAAGCCGCTCTTGACCCGTGTACTCGGACTCATCTCGCCCATGGGCGGTGCTATGATAAAGACGACCCTTGCTTTCACCAAAGGCAAAGGTTCAAACGGATATAACGTACTGCCGACAGAGGTTTTCGTTACAGGTAATATGCGTTTCATCAACCACCAACCGACTGACGAAAGCATAAGAATAATTTCCGAAAAAGCCAAGAAGTACGACATAGAAACAGAAGTTTTAAAGGCAAAAGTTCCCTCCGAGCCTGTAAGTCACACAAGCAGCGCATTCAAACTTATCGAAAAAGCGGTCGAAACGATATACCCCGGAATCGACACCGTACCCTACGTTATGACGGGCGGCACAGATGCCAAGGATTATGAGGAGATCTGTCCCAACTGCATAAGATTCGCTCCGCTTTATCTCACAGCACAGCAGCTTGCAAGTATGCACGCAGAGAACGAGAACATCAACGTAAGTGCTTTACAGCCTGGTGTTGAGTTCTACAAGTTCCTGATAGAGAATGGGAAAAATGCATAAATTTGTACACCTGAATTTGTGCAACATGACTAAATGTAAAAAATAGTCAAAATTTTTGCAATCAAATCAACTTAAAGTTAGCAAAAAGTCTTGACTTTTTTCCTATTTTGTTGTAATTTTATTGGTGTAATTGTCTTTCTCGGAATGGAGAGAAAGAGTCGCCGCAAAGCGGTAAACAAAATTTGAAAGGGGTTTCCCAGAAATGAAAAACGCACTCAGAGTAATTGCAATCGTTCTTGCAGCAGTTATACTTTTCGGTGCAGGATACGGACTTGGTTCAAACAAGGGTATCAACATCACAGTTAAGTATGAAAACGCAGCAGGCAATACCGCATCAAGCGGTGCAACAGTCAACACAAACACCACACCTGTACAGACAACTGCTCCGCAGCAGACACAGGCTCCCTCAACCGACAACACTCAGGCAGACGCTCCCAAGGCAGACGACACTAAGACAGATGCTCCCGCAGCCGACAGCAAAGATGACACAAAGGCTGACGACAGCAAGTCATCAAGCATACCGTCAACACCGGAAGAAGTTGTTAAGAAGTACGACGAAGTTGTCAACGCAGCAAAGAAAGAGCAGAACATCACAATCCACAAGACAAGCAACACAAATCTTGAATGCACAGATTGTTCGGTTAGTTTCTTAACAGGTACAGTTACATCACTTCTCGGTACATTCATGAAACCGATAGATGAAACATACACTGTTTCAGGCGGTGTAGACAGCCAGGGCAAGACATCAACAGACTTTATCATGCCGCAGCACAGAGATGCAACTCTCACAGTTGACGGTGTAGAATCCGCAACAGCTACAGCAAGCGGTGACGGCTATGTTATGAACATCAAGCTTAAGAGCGAGAAGTCAACATACGACGGAACAAACACAGTCAACCCCGTACATCATGAGTCGGCTATGATTCCGCTCAACCTTGCAACACTTGAGCTTCCCGCAGGTGCAACCATTTCAGAGGCTGACATGACATACCCCGGTGCAACAATCGAGGCAACAGTCAACGGTGACGGCAAGCTTACAAAGATCGTTCTTGCACTTCCGATGGAAGGTTCGGGAACAGGCGGACTTAAGAGCGTTAGCCTTTCAGTAGGCATCAAGGGTCAGCTTGACGAAGTTTACGAACTCACATACTGATAATCGTAAAGAATATTTTAAAGCCACTCCGAGAGGGGTGGCTTTTTTAATGCAAAATGCAAAGTGCAAAATGCAAAATTGTTGTGCTGACTTTTAATTAATTCACAGTGACAAGGCTGTGCTTGGTCGTTTAACTTTTAGTTTGTGCAACCGCATAGTTTTAATCTTATCCGACTCACATCAATGGGCGGTATGCAGTGCTTTCTCGCTCCGCTCGAACGCACCTTATCCCGCCAGTAACTCCCGGCAGCCGCCCCTAAGGGCAGCTGCCGGGCTTCTGCGAACGCAGTGAGCAGCGGAGCGACCGCCGCAGGCGGTTGCGGAGCGTAAGGCGGCAGGCGGTTGCGGAGCGTAAGGTGGCAGATTGCGTACTCCCCGAGCCGCAAGGCTCGGGGAGTGCCAATCTGCCGCCC
>CAYWDD010000144.1:0-4540 GCA_964456935.1 uncultured Faecalibacterium sp.
ATGTTACGGACAAGGTTTACACGCACGCAGACCTCGAAGCGCTCAGACGCACGATAGAAATGCTTGATTTTTCGGCGTAAAAAAGTGTTAGAAACGTGTTAGAAGTAAATCGGATTTTATAGGTTTTTGACGATTTTAATGAAAAAGTGAAAAAGTGAAAAAGCAAAAACGCCCGCAAAGCCTTGGCACACAAGGGATTGCGGGCGTTTTGGGATACGGTCGATTGGGCCGAGCTTTGATTAGTGTGAATTGCATTCAAGAGGTCAGCGGTTCGATCCCGCTTATCTCCACCGGGGGAAGCATAAATCTTTGTACTGACGGCTTCAATTTTGTGCCAAAGACCTCAATTTTTATATTGACAGCTTAAAACTTTACACTGACGGCTTCAATTTTTCCGCCAACTGCGAAAAGTTTTGTGCTAACGGTATATTAAATTTTCTGCAAAAAATCAGCGAATTTCGAGCGGAAAACAGCTGATTTTTCGGCACTGCTTTTTCACGGTTGCTAACAGGTTGCTAACACTTTTCAAAACGAGCGGAAAAAGTAAAACACCCGCACCCCCTTGATACATAAGGGATTGCGGGTGTTTTTAGATGGTCGGAGTGTCGGGACTTGAACCCGAGGCCTCTTGGTCCCGAACCAAGCGCGATACCAAACTTCGCCACACCCCGATAGCTTGGATATTATATATTAAACTATCGGCTTTGTCAAGGGTTTTTCAACATTTTCTTAGAGTTATTTTTAACAATAGTGTATTATCCGATGTGAATAGGATCGTTCGCTATAAAGCAAAAGCTTTATTCCTTCCTCTCCCCCACCTTCAACAGCGGCAGAAGTACTCCTCCTATTGAGTTTCCTATTACTACGATTGTGAGATATAAAGCCGCTTGCAACGAATAATTGCCGGCTGCCGAGAAGTAGAACATATTTGCTATCGAATGTTCAAATCCGCTTAAAATAAACACCGGCACGCAGAAAACTATGCCTGCAACCGTGTTCTTTTCCTTGTAGATGCTCACTGCCAAGTACATCAAAACACCGCAAAAAATTGCTCTTATCAATGTTTGCGGCATTGCCTGACCGAGCTTTGCTGTGCATATCGTTTCCGACACTGCGGCAGAGGTCGGTATTGCGTATCTCACCGCAAGTCCGCATACGGCTGTGGAAACTGCGTTTCCGACAAGTCCCGAACAAAGGGCGATAACATCGTCTTTCTTGTGGCTTTCAACCATGTACCCGACCTTTCCGGTGAAAAGATAGTATCCCTTGATGCAGATGCAAAGCAGTGCGACCGAGAACAGCACCGCTCCTACATATTTGTTGTCACAGGCAAGGTAGACACAGCCACCTATCGAAATCAAAATTCCTGCCGAGACTCCTCCCAAGAGTGCGTTTATTATCGTTTTTTTCGTGTTCATGTGTTTTCCCCTTTCCTGTTATATGCCCAACAGATAGTCTTTCAGCTCATCTACCGTCACAACGGTGTGATTTGCTCCTGCTTTGTCAAGTTCATCTTTTGTGCCGTATCCGAAAAGTACGCCGACAGACTGCATTAAGTTGGCTTTAGCTCCGATTACGTCGTACTTTCTGTCACCGACCATTATGCAATCATCGGCTTTGACCTTACATTCATCAAGTGCGTAGCTTATGACATCGGCTTTTTCGGTTCTTGTTTCGTCCATAGATGCTCCGCAGATATAATCGAAACAGTCGAAAATCTCGAACTTTTTCAGCACCTTTATCGCCATTTCTTCCGGCTTTGATGTCGCAAGGATCAACAGTTTTCCGCTTTCCTTGAGTGCTTTAAGCATACCGTCGATACCGTCATAAAGTCTGTTTTCAAATATGCCTTTCGGCTGATAGTATTCACGGAAAAATTTTATTGCCGTCAGCGATTTTTCGTGGCTGAATCCGTAGTATTCCATAAAGCTGTCCGCAAGCGGCGGACCGATAAACGTGTATAACTCCCTGCGGTCTGTGACAGTTATTCCGAATTTTCCGAGAGCATAGGCAACAGCATTGGTTATCCCCTCGCCCGGATCTGTCAAAGTTCCGTCAAGGTCAAAAAATATAGCTTTTTTCACAATTTCACTTCCTTTGTGTGACAAATTCAGCGGATGAATTTAGGTTCATCCGCTGAAACAAATTATCTTTGTACGTTTTCGGGTTTCTCGATGTGTGAGAAGAAGAATTCTTCTCTTTCGGGAGTATTGATAACAGTAACAGGCTTGATCTGGTTAAGAACAACGCCTCTGCTTCTGAGCATTTCTCTGTAATCATTGTATGTTCCGTGCTTAAGTACGTATGCCTCGGGCATATTGAGCATACCCCAACGTCTGTACTTGAAGTATTTCTCGTTTGCTTTTCTGAGGTTATCGTCAAGAAGTTCGACGTACTTAAGTCTTTCTTCCTCGCTGACAGGATTCTTCGGCTCAAAGAGCATACAATATCTGGGCGGCTTTGTTGAGTAATCCGCATAGAAACTGTGACCCTCGAACTCATTGTTCATAGCCTTTGCCGTTTCGACTGCTGCCCAGTCAACCATCTGTGTTGTTGTCTTTTCATTGGCAACGTTCATACTGAGGTTAAGTCTGTAAAGGAACTCGATCTTCGGAGTATTGTTATACTTACCTGTTACCTTAACAACGTCCTCCATTCTGTATCTGTAAAGACCGGAGAAGTTTGTAACGATTATCTCGTACTTCTTGCCGACTTCAAGGTCCTGAATAAGGAGCGGACGCATATTCGGATCGTTTTCAACCTCGTCATCAACAGGTAAGAACTCAAAGAACAAACTTCTCGGAAGAAGAACTGCGTCGTTTACATTAAGCTCTATAGGCATAGCTATATAGCCTTCGGCTGCGGCATAACCCATGTTGTGTATCGGTGTGTCGCCGATGTAGTGCTTAACCTTGTCAACATAAACTGCAAGGTTTGAACCTATCATACCGTAAGCCCAGCTGAGTTTCGGCCAAATACGGGGTGCGATAGGATCATCAAAGCCTTTCTCGAACTCTTTACGAAGTTCTGCTGCTCTCTTCGGGTTGGGCTTGAACATCTTTGAATACTCAGCCTTAAGCTCAGGAGTGATCTTTACATTGGGATTGATGATACCCTTTTCGATATCGTCGCAAAGCATCTCCCAGTTTTCCTCAAGGTAGTCGAACATTGTCGTAACGAGAGTTATAACGAGAGAACCTATATAGCTTACGTTTCTTTCTTCAAGTGCAAAACGCAACTGAAGATAGGGAACTTCGATCTTCTCTTCGTTCTCGCAATAAAGGAGAGAAAGCGGAGAAGTTGAGAAGAATTTTGTTATCGGCTTAAGATATGTAAGGGGGATCTGAGCTGCGCCGTTACACATTTTGCCATCGCTGAGGGGATGACCTGTAAGGCTCATTACAAGCGGACCTTTCTGAGCAGGCATCTTCTTGCCTTGCTTTTTGAGATACTTGGAAACTGTACCGACAGTTGCGGCAAATCCCATGCACTGCATATTCCACAGATCCTTAGCTGATTTCGGCATAACCTTCGGCTTACCGACACTGCCCGACGATGAGCAATAACGCTTACATTCTCTTGAAGAAAGGATATTCTTCTCGCCTGCGATCATACGGTCAACGTATGCGTCGTAATCTCTGTAGTCGGTGAGAGGTACTAAATCTTGGAAGTCTTTGACTGTTTTAATGTCGGCGAAGTGATACTTCTTGCCGTATTCGGTGTCTTTGCTTTCAGTGATTATCTTTTTAAGAGTTGCTTCTTGAACTCCGACAGGGTCTTTAGTGTAATGATTAACACCGCTGAGAACCCATTTTCCGAGCAAAACGCCGATGTCTGAAATTGCCATAATTTTATCTCCTTTTTATCCATGATAATTTAATACATACTAAAAGTATAGGAATTATATCATATTTAGCAAAACAATGTCAAGGCATGATGCTATATTTTCGGGAAATTAGCAATATTTAATTTTTTTGTTATTGTTTTGCAACATTTGTCGAATTTCGTACCTAAGCACGGGTGGGGTGCCGGGGCGAAGGGGCGGCAAGCGATCGGGGCGTACATTTCCCGAGCCGCCGGGCGAGTGGGAATGTCGAACCGGTCGCCCACTGTAGAAAGTCGTGTTGCCGAAAGATTTAAAGGCTGATAAAACTAAAAGAACTGTTGCAGACCGAAACGTCATGCAACAGTTCTTGTGTGTTACTTATTTATATTGCTCAAACCAATTCGCCTAAGCCACCCAATACTCTGCTTATGATTGAAATTATCTTGTTGAGTGTTTCGAAAATTTCTCTGATAGTCTTGAATATTGAGCTGTCTGAAGAAGTGATGTATCCACCGAGCGCCCATGTGAGCATATTGCCTTCGCCCTCGTATTTTGCATACTGCGGGAAGTTCGTATCGGAATAGATGTCCATCTGACCGTCATAACGTGCAATAGCTATCAAAAGCTCGTTAACGCTCTCCGGAAAGTCGAAATGTTCAACACCCTCTGCAAACCATGTATAGTCGGGGAAAAGTGCAGTAGATGCGTCTATCG
>CAYWDD010000145.1:0-4477 GCA_964456935.1 uncultured Faecalibacterium sp.
TACCCTCGGCGACAATCGTTCCGCCGTTATCACCGCCGTCGGGGCCGAGGTCGATAATATGGTCGGCTGTCTTTATGACATCTAAATTATGCTCGATCACAACAACGCTGTTTCCGTTATCGACAAGTGTTTGCAGGACATCTATGAGCCTGTGAACATCGGCCGTGTGTAAGCCTGTTGTCGGCTCGTCCAAGATGTATATGGTTCTTCCCGTAGATCTTTTCGAAAGTTCGGTCGAAAGCTTTACTCTCTGTGCTTCACCGCCCGAAAGCGTTGTTGCAGGCTGACCTATCTTAACATAACCCAAGCCGACTTCATAGAGCGTTTTGAGTTTATTATATATCTTCGGAACAGCAGAGAAGAAATTCATGCCTTCTTCTATAGTCATTTCGAGAACGTCATATATCGACTTGCCTTTATACTTAACAGTAAGCGTTTCCTGATTGTATCTCGTTCCACCGCAAACTTCGCAGGGAACATAGATATCCGCTAAAAAGTGCATCTTTATCTTGACTATGCCGTC
Organism: uncultured Faecalibacterium sp.; assembly: GCA_964456935.1. Classification (GTDB taxonomy): domain Bacteria; phylum Bacillota; class Clostridia; order Oscillospirales; family Acutalibacteraceae; genus UBA6857. Next base: position 524 of record CAYWDD010000145.1, read on the forward strand.
ACCTTGGCAAGCCTCACATCTGCCGCCTTTTACGTTAAACGAGAATCTGCTTGCCGTATAGCCGTGCATTTTTGCGTCCTGTGTTGCGGCAAAAAGATCTCTGATATCGTTGAAAACTCCCGTATAAGTCGCAGGGTTCGATCTCGGCGTTCTGCCTATGGGCGACTGGTCGATGCTGATTATCTTATCGAGGTGTTCGACACCGACCATTTTGTCGAATGTACCCGACACTTTTCGTGAACGGTTGAGCTTGTTCGACAGCTCCTTCTAGAGTAGCTCGTTGACAAGTGACGATGTGCCCGCACCCGAAACGCCTGTAACGCAGACAAATTCACCAAGCGGAATTTTTACGTTTATATCCTTAAGATTGTTCTGTCTTGCTCCGAAAATTTCGAGGAATTTTCCGTTTCCCTGTCTTCTTTTTTCGGGTACGGGTATGGTTTTTCTTCCGCTGAGATACTGTCCCGTTATTGAGTCTTTGCAATTTTTGATATCCTCGACTGTACCTGCACAGACGACTTCACCACCGTGAATACCTGCACCCGGACCTATATCGACGATGTAATCCGCAGCGTACATGGTATCTTCGTCATGTTCGACAACTATAAGCGTATTTCCGATATCACGCAGGTGTTTGAGCGTTTCGAGAAGTCGTGCGTTGTCTTTTTGGTGAAGTCCGATACTCGGCTCGTCAAGGACGTAGAGTACGCCCATAAGAGATGAGCCTATCTGTGTGGCAAGTCTTATTCTTTGACTTTCACCGCCAGAAAGAGTACCCGATGAACGTGAAAGCGAAAGATAGCTGAGTCCGACACTTTCAAGGAAGTTAAGTCTTTCGCTTATCTCTTTGAGTATCGGCTTTGCGATAAAGTTTTGAGTTTGAGTAAGCTTTGATTCAAGCGACGAAACAAACTTTATTTCATCGCTTATGCTCATTTTACAGACTTCGTGAATGTTCTTTCCGTCTATTGTAACGCTCAATGCCTCTTTTGAAAGCCTTGCACCTCCGCATTCGGGGCAATCATTGACGCTCATCAAAGATTCAAGCTCCGCTCTTGCAAGTTCACTCGTTGTTTCCTTGTACCGTCTTTCGAGGTTATTCATCAATCCCTCGAATGCCGTTTCATACGTTCCGCCACCGAAAGATGTCAGACGTTTAAGTTTCATCTTTTCACCGTTCGTACCGTAGAGCAAAGCATTGACCGCCTCATCGGACATTTCGCATATCGGTGTGTCGAGTGTAAAGCCGTATTTATCGGCAAGACCTTGATAGTACATATTAGCTATAGTTCCCCCATCGGCTTTCTTCCAACCGACAGCCTTTACAGCACCCTCGTTTATTGAGAGCGTTTCATCGGGGATCACAAGCTCGGGACTGAATTTCATGTATACTCCAAGGCCCGAACACTTAGGACACGCTCCGAACGGATTATTGAAAGAGAATGTTCTGGGTGTTATCTCGCCTATGCTGACACCGTGTTCGGGGCAAGCGTAATTTTGAGAATACAGCTGTTCTTCACCGTCAATGACGTCTATAAGGACTAAGCCGTCTGCAAGTTTTAATGCCGTTTCGAGAGAATCGACAAGCCTTGAACGGATATCTTTTTTAATCACAAGTCTATCGACTACTATTTCTATATTGTGTTTTTGATTTTTGTTAAGCTTGATTTTTTCGCTGAGGTCATATACGATACCGTCAACTCTCGCTCTGACAAAACCCGATTTTCTCGCACCCTCAAGCTCTTTGACGTACTCGCCTTTTCTTCCTCTTGCTATGGGTGACATTACCTGTATTTTAGTTTCCTCGGGAAGTTCGAGTATTTTTTCTACGATATCATCGACTGTCTGCTTTTTTATCTCTTTTCCGCAGACAGGACAGTGCGGTATACCGACTCTTGCATAAAGCAGACGGAAATAGTCGTATATTTCCGTGACAGTTCCGACTGTTGAACGTGGGTTTTTGCTTGTGGTCTTTTGGTCAATTGATATTGCCGGGGAAATACCCTCTATGCTGTCCAAATCGGGCTTTTCCATTTGACCTAAAAACTGCCTTGCATACGATGACAGCGATTCGACATAGCGACGTTGTCCCTCTGCATATATCGTGTCAAATGCAAGTGATGACTTTCCCGAACCCGACAGACCCGTAAATACAACGAGTTTATCTCTGGGTACGGTAACATTGACATTTTTTAAGTTGTGTTCCCTTGCTCCTTTAACGATTATCTCTTTTTGTGACATTTTTCAACCTCTCAATTTTTCTATCTTATCACGCAGGTATGCCGCATACTCAAATTCGAGCATCTTCGCCGCGGCTTTCATTTCCTTGGTGAGCTTATCTATAAGCAGTTGCTTTTCTTTCTTCGTCATGAACTTTTCGTCCGACTCGGTTGCATCTTCATGAGTCGTTATTTCGAGTATATCACGCACGTCTTTCTTTATGGTTTTCGGTGTTATGCCGTGATCCTCGTTATATTTCATCTGTATTTGCCGTCTGCGGTTAGTTTCGTTTATCGCTCTTTCCATTGACGGTGTTACTTCGTCTGCATACATGATAACTTGTCCGTCTGCATTTCTTGCGGCTCTGCCTATTGTCTGTACAAGGGCGGTTTCACTTCTGAGGAAGCCTTCCTTGTCGGCATCGAGTATTGCGACAAGCGACACTTCGGGGATATCCAAGCCTTCTCTTAAAAGGTTTATTCCGACTAAGACATCGAATTTTCCGAGTCTTAAGTTTCGGATTATCTCCATTCTTTCTATCGTATCTATATCATAGTGCATATATCTGACCTTTATTCCGAGATTCTCCATATATGCGGTGAGATCTTCAGCCATTTTTTTGGTCAGCGTTGTAACAAGAGTTCTCTCGCCTTTTGCACTTCTTTCGTTTATCTCGGAAATGAGATCGTCTATCTGACCGTCTGTCGGTTTTACGGTTATCAACGGGTCAAGCAGACCTGTCGGTCTTATGACCTGTTCGACCGTGTTTTGAGCTATCTCTTTTTCATACGGTCCGGGGGTTGCACTGACAAATATACGCCGGTGCGTCTTTTTGTAAAACTCGTCAAACATCAGCGGTCTGTTGTCGTATGCCGAGGGCAATCTGAATCCGAAGTCGATAAGGCTGTCCTTTCTGGCTTTATCTCCTGCATACATTGCTCTGACCTGCGGCAAGGTAACGTGGGATTCATCGACAAACAGGATAAAGTCATCGGGGAAATAATCCAAAAGCGTGAACGGCGCTTCGCCCGGTTTTCTTCCGGACATTATGCGTGAATAGTTCTCTATGCCCTTGCAAAATCCTGTTTCTCTGAGCATTTCTATATCGTAAGCTGTTCTCTGCTTTATTCTTTCCGCCTCCAAAAGCTTTCCCTGTGAAACGAACTCGTTATAGCGTTCCTCCGCCTCTTCGGTTATCTCTTGCAAGGCTCTTTCCATTTTATCGGGAGCTACAACATAGTGAGATGCGGGGTATATCGCCGTATGCGACAAAGTTGCTTTGACTTCTCCCGTCAAAGCGTTTATCTCGCTTATTCTGTCTATCTCATCACCGAAAAATTCGACTCTGATTGCGTTATCGTTCGAGTACACGGGAAAAACCTCGACGGTGTCTCCCCGTACCCGAAATTTATTTCTTGTGAAATTGACGTCGTTTCTGTCGTATTGTATCTCAACGAGCTTTTCTATAAGCTCTTCTCTTGATTTTTCCATTCCCTGACGAAGTGAGATTACCATACTGCGGTAGTCGATAGGGTCGCCCAATGAGTAGATGCACGACACACTTGCGACGATGATAACGTCACGTCTTTCCGAAAGTGCGGAAGTTGCCGAGTGACGAAGTTTGTCGATCTCATCGTTTACGGCAGAGTCTTTTTCTATATATGTGTCAGTTGTCGGAATGTACGCCTCGGGCTGATAGTAGTCGTAGTAACTGACAAAATATTCGACTGCGTT
>CAYWDD010000146.1:0-4475 GCA_964456935.1 uncultured Faecalibacterium sp.
AGCTTTATATTTTCCTAAAACGAACCTTGTTGTGCAGGAGAAGAAACTCTTGCCCGTTAAAAAAGGCGAAAAAGGACTTCGTCAAAGCGATGCCGTTTTTCACCACACTCAGCAGTTACCGGAGATATTTTCATCTCTGACAAAGAATACGGAAGAGCAAATCGAGGCTGTCGGAGTTTCTACAAGACCGAGAAACATCGAAGGTTCATATATGCCGTGTTTCACTGTCGGAAAATGTACGGCAGAGTGTATCGGTGCAGTAAATAACATAAACGTACACGGATTTTCTCATCAGCAGGGACATATCGTTGCCGCACTGTATTCGGCAAACAAACTTGACCTTATAAACGAAAAATTCATTGCTTTTCATGTGTCGGGCGGTACAACGGAAGTCTTGCTTGTCACACCGGACAGTGAGAACATTATATCCTGCGAGATAATCGCCTCATCAAGCGATCTTAAAGCCGGACAAGCCGTTGACCGTGTAGGACTTATGATGGGACTTGATTTTCCGTGCGGAGCAAAGCTTGACTTGTTAGCTCAAAACAGCGAAAAAGTATACACACCCAAAGTCCCCGTAAAAGACGGAAATTGCAGTTTATCGGGTGTTGAAAATAAGTGCCGCCAAATGCTCGAAAAAGGTGAAACACATGAAGATACAGCGAGGTTTTGTATCGACTTTATAGCTGCGGCACTTGAAAAAATGACAGAGTATGTACTCGAAGAATACGGCAATTTGCCTCTTGTGTTTTCAGGCGGAGTAATGTCGAACAGCGTTATCAAGGAACGATTTACAAAGAAATTCGGTGCGTATTTTGCCGAAAGCTCTTTTTCGTCGGACAATGCTGTCGGAGCAGCTGTCCTTGCATATCTTAAGGAGAAAAAATGAACGCAATTTTAAGTGTAAGTCAGATAAACTATTATTTAAAATCAATATTTGACTATGACGAAAATTTAAAAAACATATATGTAACAGGTGAGATTTCAAATTTCACAAACCACTACAGGAGCGGTCACTTCTATTTTACGCTCAAAGACGAAACTTCGGCAATAAAAGCCGTCATGTTCAGCAGATATGCTCAAAATCTTCGTTTTGAGCCGTATGACGGACTGAAAGTTCTTATAAGAGCCTCCGTGTCGGTCTATGAACGTGACGGAGTATATCAGCTTTACGTTACCGATATGCAACCAGACGGCTTGGGCGAGCTGAATCTTGCCTTTGAGCAGTTAAAGGAAAGACTCGGTAAAGAAGGACTGTTTCTGCCTGAATATAAAAAGGCTATACCGAGATTTCCGGAAAAAATCGCAGTGGTAACTTCACCCACAGGTGCGGCAATACAGGATATCATCAATGTTATTTCAAGAAGATATCCGTGCTGCGAGCTTATCGTTTGCCCTGTTCATGTACAAGGTGAGCAAAGTGCCGATGAGATAGTCCGTGCATTAAGACAAATAAATTCTCTCAAATGTGCCGACACGATTATTTTAGGTCGGGGAGGCGGCTCTATAGAAGATCTGTGGTCGTTTAACGAGGAAAAAGTTGCAAGAGCGATTTTTCAAAGCGAGATACCTATAATTTCGGCAGTGGGTCACGAAACGGACTTTACCATATCCGATTTTGTTGCGGATCTCAGAGCGCCTACACCGTCAGCCGCAGCCGAGCTTGCAACTCCCGACTCGATAGCGATTTTAGGCGAAACAGCCTATTTTAAACAGAAAATGAAAGAGAGCTTGTCAGATAAGGTTCTCGATTATAAATACAAGACAGAAAGCTTTGCAAGGCTTTTAAAGATGTTCTCACCGCAAAATGAACTTGAAATTCGCAAAGAAAAAGTTTCTGAGTATAAATCCATACTCGAGAAGTCGCTTAACCGTACCCTTGAATCTAAAAAATCACAGCTTTTATCAAGTGCAAAGCAACTTGACGCATTAAGTCCTCTGAAAACGCTTTCAAGAGGCTATGCCATAACATTTGATGAAAAGGGCAAACATATAAGCAAAGCTCAAAAGCTTAAAAAAGATGAAAAAATCAAACTTCAGTTAACAGACGGTGCGGCAATATGCACGGTCAACGAGGTAATCATATGAAAAAAGACATGACTTTAGAGCAAGCTTTAAAAAGGCTTGAAAAAATAACGGAAGAAATGCAGCAAGAGAGTATCACAATGGATAAATCTCTTAAGCTTTTCGCAGAGGGAAGTGAGCTTGTCACTTTCTGTAACAGTAAGATCGAGGACGCTCAATTAAAGATAACAAATCTCACGGAAAGTGAGGAAGTATCAAGCGATGAATGACTACAAAACAGAATTTAAAAATTATGTTGATACAGTAAACGCAAGACTTTACGAACTTTTATCGGACAAAGGCGATATCGTATGTGAGGCAATGCGTTATTCTGTGGAAAACGGCGGTAAAAGAATCAGACCCGTCCTTGTTTTGGCATCGTGTCAAATGTGCGGCGGAGATTTTAACGATGCCGTTGATTTAGCGTGTGCTTTGGAAATGATACACACATACTCGCTTATACATGACGATCTGCCTTGTATGGACAATGATGATATGCGACGTGGAAAACCGTCATGTCACATTAAATTCGGTGAAGAATACGCACTGCTTGCAGGAGATGCACTTTTAACATATGCATTTGAAGTTGCGGCAAAATGTAATATATCAGCGGAAAAGAAAGCGAAAGCTATTGCCTGTCTTGCGGAAAGTGCAGGTTTTAGCGGCATGGTGGGAGGTCAGGTAATAGACCTTCAAAGCGAAGGAAAAGAGATATCATACGATACGCTCAGAAAGATGCATTCCCTTAAAACAGGAGCACTTATAAGATGCGCTGTAAAGCTCGGCTGTATATGTGCGGGTGCGAGTGAAGAAAAAACAAGTTCACTTGTAAAGTATGCCGAAAATATCGGATTCGCTTTTCAGGCAATTGACGATATTTTAGATGTAACAAGTTCGCAGGAAGTCCTCGGAAAGCCGATAGGCAGTGACGAAGAATGTGAAAAAACAACATATGTTACGTTGTTCGGGGTAGAGAAAGCAAAAAGTATAGCAGATGAACTTACCGAAAATGCAATTAACAGCATTTCGGACTTTGAAAACAATGAATTTTTGCTCCGACTTGCAAAGGAGCTTACGGACAGAAAATACTGATAAAGATAGGATCAAAATGGAAATACATTATCTTGATAAAATAAATTCGCCCGCAGATGTCAAGAAGATACCGTCCGATCAGCTCAACGGGTTAGCCGACGAGATACGAAACGTGCTTATAGAAACCGTTTCAAATAACGGAGGACACTTAGCGTCGAATTTGGGAATGGTCGAACTTACCGTTGCTATGCACAGGGTATTCGACTCTCCTAAAGATCAAATGGTTTTCGATGTAGGACATCAGGCGTACACACACAAGCTTCTGACAGGAAGATATAACAGTTTTTCCACAGTCAGGACTTCGGGCGGCTTGACGGGATTTACAAATCCCGATGAAAGCGAACATGACATTTTTTTCAGCGGTCACAGCAGCACCTCTGTTTCTGCTGCTTTAGGTCTTGCACAGGCAAAACTTTTAGACAATGATGACGGATATGTCGTTGTCGTAATCGGTGACGGCTCGTTTACTGGCGGAATGGTCTATGAGGCACTTAACAATGCAGGAAAAACAAATGCAAAGCTTATAGTTATACTCAACGATAACAAGATGTCGATATCCGAAAATGTCGGTGCGTTTGCAAGTTATCTTGCCGTAATCAGAACCGATCCGAGATATTTCAGACTTAAGCAGAGGACGGAAAAAGTGCTTAATAAGATACCTCTTATAGGCACTTGGATGTCAACTAAAATATTTAATCTTAAGACATCGTTGAAAAACAAAATATACAACAGAAGTACTTTCTTTGAAGATATCGGTTTCAGGTATATGGGACCTATTGACGGTCACAATATAAAGCAGCTTTGTCAGGCACTTGAAAGTGCGAAGTTCATAAACGGTCCGGTACTTCTTCACGTTATCACAACCAAAGGCAAGGGATATGACTTTGCGGAGAAGATGCCGAGCGAATTTCACGGTATAGCAAAATTCGATATTGAAACGGGTGAGCCTATTTCAAGTGGAGATAACTTCTCACGTCATTTCGGTGATACAGTCTGTGCTTTAGCTGAAAGTGATGACAGGATATGCACCGTGACTGCGGCAATGTCCATAGGCACGGGTCTTGACAAATTCGCCGAGAAGTTTCCCGACAGATTTTTCGATGTCGGCATAGCCGAACAACACGCAGTAACTTTCACTTCCGGACTTGCAAAGAACGGAAAAATACCGATTTTTGCTGTTTATTCGACATTCCTTCAAAGAGCGTACGACCAGCTTATTCATGATATTTCACTTCAAAGGTCGCATTGCATATTTGCAGTTGACAGAGCCGGATTTGTCGGTGAGGACGGTGTAACGCACCAAGGTTTATTTGACGTGT
>CAYWDD010000147.1:0-4433 GCA_964456935.1 uncultured Faecalibacterium sp.
AGGGCGTAGCCGCTTATCGCAGCACCCTCTCGCATATATATTATATGCGAGAGTTTCCGTCTTGTCAAGTGCAAGGCGGATTTTTTTGTTATAATCTGAAGTCAGCAGTAAGCCCGGCAGCTGCCCTTAGGGGCGGCTGCCGGGCGTTGTGGCGGGATAAGTGCGTCGAACGAAGTGAGATAGCACTGCATACCGCCCGTGTGTAGGAAGTCGGGTAAGATAAAAACTTGGAGATTGTAGAAACCTAACTTGGCTCCCCTGTGTAAGAGGAGCTGTCAGCGATAGCTGACTGAGGGGTTTAGAATCTAACCTCTCACACAAACCTTTAACTATCATCAAACTTAAAGTCCGCACATCTAGAATCTAATATCTAGCATCTAGCTTTCCACCGGCTTTTTCATCGTCAGTGAGATTCTTCCTCTTTGTGTGTCAACACTCTTTACCCACACCGTTATAACGTCGTTTACCGTCAGCACGTCGCTTGGGTGGTTGATTCGCTTATAGCTCATTTCCGATATGTGTACAAGTCCGTCTTGGTGAACACCTATATCGACGAATGCACCGAAATCTATTACGTTTCTTACCGTGCCTTTCATTTCCATGCCCGGCACTAAGTCGTCCATCGTCATAACGTCTTGTCTGAGCATCGGGGGCGGCAGTTCATCTCTGGGGTCACGTCCGGGTTTCATAAGCTCTTTTATGATGTCCTCAAGCGTCGGTACTCCGACTCCGAGCATTTCGGCAAGCTTGTCCGTTCCTTGTTCATTTGCTCTGTCACCAAGCGATGAAATGTTGCCTTTTTTAACATCGTCAAGTGTAAAACCGCATATTTCGAGAAGTCCCTTTGCTGCCTGATAACTCTCGGGGTGTACACCTGTGTTGTCAAGGACGTTTTTGCTCTCGGCAACTCTTAAAAAGCCAGCACACTGTTCAAATGCTTTAGCACCGAGTTTCGGCACTTTCTTTATTTGCGACCTTGATGTGAACGCACCGTTTTCTTCTCTGTAATCGGCTATGTTCTTTGCTACGGTTGAATTTATTCCCGAAACCCTCTGTAAAAGTGAGGGTGAGGCTGTGTTCAAATCAACACCGACCGAGTTTACGCAGTCCTCGACAACTCCGTCAAGTGCCGCATCAAGCTCCTTTTTCGGCATATCGTGTTGGTACTGTCCGACACCTATCGACTTCGGATCTATCTTTACAAGTTCGGCAAGCGGGTCTTGTAAACGTCTTGCGATAGAAACCGCAGAACGCAGTGAAACATCGAATTGCGGAAACTCCTGTGCGGCAAGCTTTGAGGCAGAATAAACCGATGCTCCCGATTCGCTGACTACCATATACGACACGTTTTGCGGTACGCTCTTGATGAGTTCTGCGGTGAAGATCTCCGTTTCCTTGGAGGCTGTTCCGTTTCCGATAGCGATAATGCTTACTGCATACTTTTCAATAAGGCGGCTCAATGTGACCTTTGCTTGCTCCTTTTGAGCGGCAGAGTGAGTGATATATATAACTCCCGTGTCAAGCACCTTGCCTGTTTCGTCAACGACCGCCACCTTACAGCCTGTTCTGTAACCGGGGTCAAGACCTATTGCTACCTTGCCCTTGACAGGCGGTTGCATGAGAAGAGGTCTGAGATTATCGGAAAAGCTCTTGATACCCGACTTTGCCGCCTTTGCCGTCAGATTCGAGCGTATTTCACGCTGAACGGACGGATAGATGAGTCTGTCGTAGCTGTCCTGACAGACGGCAAAAATCGTGTCGATGCACGGTGAATCGTTGTTCTTGACCGCAACGGAATGCATGACATTCATCGCTTTCACCATATCAAGTGAAACGGTGACTTTAAGGAAGTTCTCTCTTTCGCCTCTGTCTATGGCAAGCACCTTGTAGTCGGCTATTCTGCTGACCTGATCTGTAAAGTCGTAGTAGTTTTCGTATACGCTCTTTTCTTCGGGGTCTGTTGCTTTTGCGGTGATAATACCGCTGACAGTGAAGAGGTTTCTGAGCCTGCGACGAATGTTTGCATCGTCCGACAGGTCTTCGGCTATGATGTCCATTGCTCCCTGTAAAGCGTCCTGCGGTGTGGGAACTTCGTTTTCTTCGCTTACAAATTCTTCTGCCATTTCGATAGGATACGGACAGTCGGTTTCCTGTGCGAATATTCTTTGAGCCAAAGGTTCGAGTCCTCTCGCTCTTGCAACGGAGGCTCTTGTTTTTCTCTTCGGCTTATACGGTCTGTAGATATCCTCGACCTCCGCAAGCGTTACCGCTTTTGAGAGAGCCTCGGCTATCTCGTCCGTCATAAGTTCGAGTTTTTCTATTGACGCTATGACTTCCTCTTTGCGTTTCTCGAGTCCTCTTAAGTATTCGAGTCTGTCGTTTATCTCTCTTAAGACCTGATCGTCAAGTGTGCCGTGAGCCTCTTTTCTGTATCTTGCGATAAACGGTATCGTGTTGCCCTCGTCTATGAGCGACACGGTATTTTCTATCTGCCAGAGTTTAAGGTGAAATTCTTCTGCTAACTGATTGTTGATGTCCATTACTTTACTCCCTTTATTTTTTCGCTGTACGCCTTGGCTGCCTGCTCGTTTTTGTTTTCCCCGAACTCATAGTACTTTCTGTTCTTAAGGTTGTCGGGCAGGTATTGTTGTTTGACGTAGTGGTTTTCGTAGTCGTGCGGATATATATAGAACTGACCTTTGTTTTGGTTGTCCTCACCGTCGTAGTGCTTGTTTTGAAGATTTCTCGGAACAGGGCCGGCAAGTCCGCTCTTGACGTCCGCAGCCGCTTTTTCGTACGCAAGGTAGGCTGAGTTTGATTTCGGACTGTTGCACACCAAAACGACCGCATCGGCAAGAGGTATTCTCGCCTCGGGCATTCCGACCATGAGTGCGGCATCGACAGCCGACTTTACGATAGGAATTATCATCGGGTACGCAAGACCGACATCTTCACACGCACAGACCATAAGACGTCTGACCGCTCCCGGAAGGTCGCCTGCCTCCAACAGTCTTGCAAGGTAATGCAAGGCGGCATCGGGGTCCGAACCTCTCATCGACTTTTGAAAAGCCGAGAGCGTATCATAATGATAGTCACCGTCACGGTCGTACTTCATGGAGCTTTTTTGCGTGAGTATTTCTACCGTATCAAGTGTTATCTTTTTTACACCGTTGTCACTTCTTGACGACATTACCGAAAGCTCGACCGTGTTTATCGCTTTACGAACGTCACCGCCGCAGCCTGCTGAAATTCTGTCTGCAACACCTTCCTCGATATCAAAGGTTTGAGCGTACTTTAAAGAAAGAATGTCAAACGCACGCATCACCGCCTTTTTTATCTCTGCTTTCTCAACGCTCTTAAACTCAAAGACGGTGCTTCGGGAAAGAATAGCGTTGTGTATATAGAAATAAGGGTTCTCGGTCGTAGATGCGATAAGAGTGATATCACCGTTTTCGATATATTCAAGTAAAGTCTGCTGCTGCTTTTTGGTGAAATACTGAATCTCGTCTAAATATAATAGTATACCGTTGGGTGCTTGCAGAGTGTGAAGTTCCGACACGATATCCCGTATCTGGGCGGTAGTTGCCTGTGTCGCATTGAGTTTATGCAGTCGTTTATTGGTTCTGCTTGCGATTATCTGGGCAACGGTCGTTTTGCCTACACCCGACGGCCCGTAGAATATGAGGTTCGGAATATGACCGTCCTCTATCATGTTTCTCAGCGGTTTGTTTTCGCCCAAGATATGCTTTTGACCTACGATGTCATCTAATTTTTGCGGTCTGATACTGTCGGCTAAGGGTGAACTCATAGCAACACGTCCTTTTCGGTTGGGATTTGTAGTTTCGCTTTGTGCTAAAAAATTCCGCCTTGTACTTGACAAGACGGAAACTCTAGCATATAATATATATGCTAGAGGGTCTGCGATAAGCGGATATGCTCTAAATGTTTTTAGTTAAATAACTGCCGACATTTTCGAGGGACGGCGGTTATTTTTTTATGCTTAAAATGTAACCTGTTGCTACAATAAGTAAAATTATACCTAAAGCTAAAGTTTCCATTCGCATCACCCCCTGATATGTATTCAGAGGGCTTTGCCCTCTGTCAAGAGAGCATAACCGCCTACCGTTAGTGCAGAACCACACTTATTATACGCACTTTGTCGTATTTTGTCAATGATTTAGGCGGTGGGGGTTGGTAACTGTTAAATATACATTTACAATCAAATTTGATATAAAAGTCAACAGCCACCACTCTGCCTAGTGATGACTGTTCGAATCAATAATATTTAAGCAGAAATCGCTAACCACTTTAAATGGTTTGCTTTCCAACTACATTATAAACGGCAAATCCCATTTTGTCAAGTACAACGTGGGATTTGTTGTGTTTTGCGACATTATAACCTATTCTTTCCGCCCTGTCAAGTACAAGGCGGA
>CAYWDD010000148.1:0-4413 GCA_964456935.1 uncultured Faecalibacterium sp.
AGGTCGGAATTGCGGCATTTAAGGCGGTTATAACCGACAATCCGGAGGACGATGCGATTTGATGAAAATAGGCGAAGTTTATCGCAATGCAATAGACAGGCTCAATAAAGCAAATATAGAAGACTCGGCTTATAATGCTAAAATATTGTTTGAAACGGTTTTCGGCTTAAGTTATGCCAATATTGTCATCAGTCCCGACATGGAGTATGACGAAAAGCTTTCAGAAGAACTCGATGCTTTGATAGACAGAAGAATAAATGGAGAACCTCTCCAGTATATTATAGGCGAATGGGAGTTCATGGGCTTTAAATTCAAGGTAGGCGAGGGTGTACTTATTCCAAGACCCGAAACGGAATTGCTTGTTGAATACACAGAAGAAAAGCTTGACGGTGTTTACCGTCCTGTTGTGTATGACTTATGCTCAGGAAGTGGCTGTATAGGTCTTAGCGTAAAAAAACTGTTGCATTCGGCAAGAGTTTTTATGATAGAGAAAAGTGAAAATGCACTTAAATATTTGAATGAAAACAGAGAAAATTTGGATATCACCCGTGAAACTTCGGTCGTTAAAGGTGACATCACTTTAGGGTACACAGCGTTTTCATCTTTGCCGAAACCCGATGTCATACTTTCGAATCCGCCTTATATCCGATCCGATGAAATCGACACTTTACAGACGGAAGTTAAGCGTGAGCCGAGAATGGCTCTTGACGGCGGTGAGGACGGACTGGATTTCTACCGTTGTCTTGCCGAAAAATGGCTTCCCTGCATAAATCCGGGCGGCTATATTGCGGTAGAATGCGGTGAAGATCAAGCGGACGATATTATCTCGATGTTCATTCCTTATTGCGAACAGGTCGATGTACTTAACGATTTTTCAAATATCCGCAGAATAGTCATCGGTACTGTTGCAAATAAACCAAAGGAGATATAAAATGATACTTGACATATTGCAAAACGGACTTTCACTCGATACAATTATAGGACTTTGTGTCAGAGTGTTTATGATTCTTTGCATATTGCCCGTGCATGAGTGCGCTCATGCTTTTGCGGCACAAAAGCTCGGTGACGAAACCGCAAGACTTTCGGGACGACTTACCCTGTCACCGCTTGCTCATATTGACCCTTTCGGTGCTATCTTAATGATAGTTGCCGGTGTAGGCTGGGCAAAACCCGTGCCTGTCAATATGTATAACCTTAAGACAAAGAACAAAAAGCTCGGAATGGCTATCGTTTCATTTGCAGGACCGCTTTCAAATATCTTAATGGCTTTATTTTTCCTGTTTATAATGAACGGTGTTTCGACCTTTGCGGCAGTTACGTCGCTTACTAAGACGATATACAAATTCACTTATGTTGCGGCGGTCATAAATATAACTCTCGCAGTGTTTAATTTGATCCCGATACCTCCGCTTGACGGATCGAGACTTATAACCTTGATAATACCCGACAAATACTATTATCAGATAATGAAATATGAAAGATATATCGGCTATGCGTTCATGCTGCTGGTTCTTGTGGGAACTCTCGATGTACCTCTCAGTTATCTCAGCGAATATCTTTATAAAGGACTTAATGCTGTAGCTGCATTTCCGTTTAAATTTTTCTAAGGCGGTCAAAATGGATAAAATTTCTTATAAACTCGATGTATTCGAAGGCCCGATGGACTTGCTTTTACATCTTATCAGTAAACATAAACTTAATATCAACGACATACCTATACTTGAACTTGTCGAACAATACACCGAGTACGTCAGACAAATGCAAGAGGCGGACATGGACGTTGCAAGCGAATTTCTCGAAATGGCTGCAAGACTTATCTATATAAAAACGGTGTCGCTTTTACCTGTTTACGAAGAGGCGGAACAGCTCAAACGTGAACTTACAGGTGAACTGATAGAATACCGTGACTGCAAGATAATGGCGGGAAAACTTTCGAAAACAGCTAACGGATTTGACTATTTCTGGCGACAGACAGAGGAAATAGAGCAAGATCATACCTATACAAGGCTACACGAGGGTGAAGAACTTTTCCGAGCGTACATAGCGGCGGTAGGCAAAGGCAAGAGAAAACTTCCACCGCCGATAGATTCTTTCAAGGCAATAGTCGTCAAGAAAATCGTATCTGTCGGATCGAAAATTTCTGTTATTTTCGATAAGCTTAAAGCTAAGTCAAAAGTCAGATATTTAAGTTTCTATGAAGATGCAGAAACACGTTCCGATATGGTTGCGACTTTTCTTGCAATGCTGGAACTTATAAAATCAAAAAAGATTCGTGTTGACGGTGAAAAAGCCGATATGACGGTAACAATGATAAAAGGAGAAGAAAGTTGAACGTTAAGCAGTTACAGGCAACACTTGAGGCGGTTTTATTCGCTGTAGGTGAGCCTATAGAAATATCAAGATTGTCACAGTCACTTGAAATAGACGAAGAAACACTTTCTTCGGTGCTTAAGAATTTGAGTGCAAGTCTTGAAGAAAGAAACAGCGGTCTTTGTCTTTTAAGACTTGATGACAAATATCAGCTTTGTACAAAAAGCGACTTTGCACAGGATATAAGGAAGGTACTCGAAGTAAAGAAAAATGCTCCGCTTTCGAATGCGGCATTTGAGGTCCTTGCTATCATTGCGTACAATCAACCGGTTACGAAATCTTTCGTTGAGCAGATAAGAGGGGTTGACTGTTCGGGTGTAATGGCATCGCTTTGTCAAAAGTCGCTTATAGAAGAAAAAGGTAGGCTCGATCTTCCGGGCAGACCTTTGTTATACGGTACGACGCCTGAGTTTCTTCGCTGTTTTTGCATCTCATCACTTGACGAACTTCCGGCTTTACCGAACGAACAGGAAACACAAGTAACGCTTGAAGAAGCCTTAGACGGTGATAAAGAAGTAAAAAATGAAGAAATTTCAGAGAAAACCGATTAAGATTTTTCATAAAAGGTTGACGAAAATCATTTTTTAATGTAACATATAAGAGTGTAATAAACTAAAAGGGAGGGGTATCGTGACGGCATTATACATAATCTTGGGTATAATTGCGTTTTTCTTTTTGCTGTTTTCAATTCCGCTCCATGTATCGTTTGATTACAGGGAATATATGTATCTTAAAATCAGATGGCTGTTTGTTAAGATAAAAATATTGCCTTTGGAAGAAAAGGAAAAGAAACCGAAAAAAGAGAAGAAACCCAAGAAAGAAAAGCCTCCGAAAGAGGAAAAGCCTAAGGAAGAAAAGCCGAAAGAAAGCGGAGAGAATCCGATACTTGCCATGGTTAAAGCTAAAGGCTTTGACGGTATGATGGAAATTATCTCCAATCTCGGAAAAGCTTTAGGCGGAATGTTCAAGAGAATATTCAAGTCTTTCAGAGTTGAACACTTTGACGTGAATATCACGGTAGGAAAAGGCGATGCCGCTAAGACGGCGATAGAATACGGAAAAACCTGTAACAAGGTGTTCCCGGTATGCGGACTTATCTGCTCTACGATGAGAGTTAAGACATATGATGTTGAGATAAATCCGGATTTCTTGGCAAATCAAAACAGCGGTGAATTTGCAGCTGAGTTTTACGTTGTTCCGAGAAAACTCATAAACGCTGTTATAGTAGTTGCAATAGAACTTGTATTTAAAGTAGTACTGAAGTTGCTGCTTGGAAATAAAAAGAAAACCGATTCAAATGAAAGTACACAGCAAGGTCAGCAGAATGCTGAAACCGTGCATTAAGAAAGGACGAAACCCATATGAAAGAACAATCAGCAGGTGCAATTTTAGCAACAACAATTGATAAGATCAGAGATCTTGTTGACACAAGCACGATCATAGGCGAACCGATAAAGACAGGTACTGATGTTACGATCATTCCCGTTTCAAAGGTCACATACGGCTTTGCATCAGGCGGTTCTGACTTCCCGACGAAGAACAGCACAGAGCTTTTCGGCGGCGGCGGCGGAGCAGGTGTAACGATCACTCCCGTAGCTTTCCTTGTTATCAACAAAGGCGAAGTTTCACTTAAGCACATCACCGCATACGACAACGCAGCAGAAAGAGTTGTCAACCTTGTTCCCGAAATGTTCGATAAGGTTACAGGACTTATGGATAAGGTTAAGAAAGACAATACACCTGTTGACGAGGGTGCAGCTGACTAATTAAAAAATAATATATTTGCAACCATCTGCATATATACTTTTGTGAGCGTCTTGTGACGTAAAAGTAGTTTTTCGGCAGGTGGTTGCATTGTTGCGTAAAAAAACAGTTATATTCATTGTGTCATTTTTCCTTATATGTACGATGTTACCCGTGCGTGTATACGGTCTTTCGGCACAGGCGGCAGTTGTGATAAAAGCCGATACGAACACGGTTTTGTTTGAGAAAAACGCACATGAAAAGTTGTCAATGGCAAGCACAACTAAAATTATGACGGCT
>CAYWDD010000149.1:0-4409 GCA_964456935.1 uncultured Faecalibacterium sp.
GGAAGATCCACGCCGATAACGGCTCAATGTACAACACACCGCCTTGCTATATCATCTATATATGCAAGCTTGTCCTTGAATGGATAAAGAAACTCGGTGGACTTGATGCTATCAAAGAGAGAAACGAGGCTAAGGCTAAGATCCTTTACGACTTCCTTGATTCAAGCGAGATGTTCCACGGAACTGTTGTACCCGAGGACCGTTCTCTTATGAACGTTCCGTTTGTAACAGGCGACAAAGAGCTTGATGCAAAGTTCATTAAAGAGGCAGACGAGGCAGGCTTTATCAACCTTAAGGGTCACAGAATAGTAGGCGGAATGAGAGCCTCTATCTACAACGCAATGCCCATTGAGGGTGTTGAAAAACTGGTCGAGTTCATGAAGAACTTCGAGAAAGAAAATTCATAAGGAGAAATTTATGTATAAAATCACTACTTTAAATAAAATCGCACAAGTGGGTCTTGACGTATTCGGAGAGGGCTACACTTGCGGTGAATTTGATTCTCCCGATGCTTATATGGTACGCTCGGCATCTATGCACGAAACGGAGTTTTCAGACAACACATTAGCCGTTGCAAGAGCAGGTGCAGGTGTAAACAACATTCCTCTTGACAAGTGCAGCGAAAAAGGAATAGTTGTTTTCAACACTCCCGGAGCTAACGCAAACGCTGTTAAAGAGCTTGTTATAGCCTCACTCTTCCTTTCTTCAAGAAAAGTAGCCGCCGCATACGATTGGTGCAAAGGCTTAAAGGGTGAGGGTGAAAATGTCGGAAAGCTTGTCGAAAAAGGCAAGAGTCAGTTCGCAGGTCCTGAGATTCTCGGAAAAACTCTCGGTGTCATAGGCTTGGGTGCTATCGGACTCAAAGTTGCAGGCAGCGCCTTGGCTTTGGGAATGAACGTCATTGCATACGACATAAGAAAGCCCGACGATATGCCGAACGGTATAGTTTTCACAGACAGCCTCGATACGCTGTACGCACAGGCGGATTATCTGACTTTACACTTGCCGCTCCTTGAAAGCACGGCAAAGATGATAAACGCAGACAGCATTTCAAAGATGAAAGATTCTGTCCGTATTCTCAACTTTGCCCGTGGCGGACTCGTTGACGATGCCGACCTCATAGCAGCTTTAGAAAGCGGAAAAGTTGCCTCATATGTGACAGATTTCCCGTCAGATGCAGTCATAGGTGTAGACGGAGTAACAGCACTCCCCCACCTCGGTGCATCGACACCCGAGTCAGAGGACAACTGTGCTGTCATGGCGGCACAACAGATAAAACTGTTCATAGAAACAGGTTCGATCAAAAATTCAGTCAATATGCCGAACGTAATTCTCGGTGAAAAAGACGGAAAGTTCCGTCACTTGGTAATCCACAAGAACTGCGATGAAATCGGCAGTAAGATAAAAGAACTTTGCTCAAAGGAATGTTCCACATTCACACGGGGCGACTACTCATACACTGTAGTTGACTGTGATGAGGACATATCCGAAAAAATCGCAAATTTCGGCTGTGTTATCAAAGTCAGAGTTATATAAATAAGTTTGCAGTAAACTTAAAAACCGTCGCAAGTCAGAATCGGCTTGCGACGGTTTTTAATGCTTTATTATCAAACTTATAAAATAAAGTGTGTAAGTTTAGAAAAACCTACACACTTTTTGACAAAACCTTATTATCAGTCGTCTGTTTCCCAGTTGTGCCATACGCCCTGTACGTCATCGTTCTCGTCCATCATGTCGAGAAGTCTTTCCATCATCTTAACGTCCTCTTCGCTTTCAAGCTTTGTGTAAGTTGACGGAACATAGCCTATTTCAGCCGAAAGGAAAGTATATCCTTTCTCTGCAAGGTCACTGCATACAGCGGTGAAATCATTCGGTTCTGTGCGGACTTCAAAGACGTCGCCGTCTGTGATAAAGTCTGATGCACCTGCTTCAAGAGCGTCTTCCATGAGCTTTTCTTCGTCAACATCTTCCTGCTCTATGACGATTATACCCAAACGAGAGAACATGAATGAAACACAACCGTTTTGACCCATGTTACCCTTGTTCTTGTCGAAATAGTGACGCATCTCTGCGGCCGTTCTGTTACGGTTGTTTGTAAGCGTTTCGACTATAACAGCAACACCTGACGGGCCGTAGCCCTCATAGATGATCTCCTCATACTTTGAGTTGTCACCCTCGCCTGCCGCTTTTTTGATTATACGCTCGATGTTATCGTTGGGAACGTTATTTGCCTTAGCTTTTGCAATAACGTCCTTAAGCTTTGAGTTTGATGACGGGTCTGAACTGCCACCCTCACGAACCGCTATGGCAAGCTCTCTGCCTATCTTGGTAAAGACCTTTGCTCTTGCGTTATCTGTTTTTTCTTTCTTTCTTTTGATCGTACTCCATTTTGAGTGTCCTGACATAAATAACCCACCATTCAATTTATTTGTACACGCCGGTTTTCAGCGTATCGTGCGGCATACATAACCGCAAGTATAATCATATTGACAATATATTTTATCACAACTCAAAGATTATATCAAGTCTTGAAATAAGATTTTTGTAAAAATAAGCATTATTCTCTTTAGCATAAATAGTTTTAATCTACCTAAACCGTGTTATGTCTATGACAGAACGGAAATTTGTAAAAGTTGTATGAATAAAATTTAGATATTGTTTAGATTTTTATCTGTTTTGTTGACATAACAATTCAATAATGATATTATAGATGTATATAACACCCATTGACGGGCAAGGAGGAATATTCATGAAAAGAAGAGTTTTAAGCTTGTTTATGGCACTGCTCATGTTGTTTTCGGCAACATTCATAAGCGGCGGTGTCGCTGTGTACACAGCGCCGACTGCAAGCGCCGAATCGACCGGCGAATGGATAGGTGCTTGGGGTACGGGACTTACCAACATATCGCTCAGCGACTATGAAAACATAGCCGTCATAGCCGGTAAAGTCAGCGTCAGAATCGTTCTGACGGCAACCGCAAGCGGCTCTAAGGTCAGATTTAAGCTTTCAAACATATACGGCACAAGCGCACTTAAAATCAACCGTGCGACTGTCGCTAAATCAACAGGCACGTCAAAAATCGACAAAAAGACCTGTAAACAGCTTTATGTAAACGGACAAAAGTATAATTTTGAAATTCCGGCAGGAAAAGAGATTTATACAGATCCCGTTGATTTTGATGTCACCGCCCAAGAAGAAATAGCTATCACCCTCTATGTTTCCGAATATCAGCCGATAACAACTGTCGGTCTTTCGGGCGGTCGTGCGTACCTTGCAAGAGATAACATCACGTGGCAGGAAACTCCCGATATCAGCTTGCTTTTGAGATACAAGTCAATAAACGCTATCCCCGTTGTAGGAAGCATGGACGTTTTTTCAGATGAACCCGATCCGTATTCTGTTGTCGTTATAGGCGACTCTACGGTTTCAAACAATGTTCCTCTTTATCTTTCAAGACTTATCAATGCCGAGGACTGCACAAATGTAGGTGTTGTCGGAAAAGGCATTTTCGGAAATTCACTGACTTCCGACGGACAGGGACTTGCAGGTAATGTTTACGGTCCTTCTATTCTAAACCGAATGCAACGAGATGTAATAGATCAAGCAGGCGTCAAGTATGCAATACTTAAGATAGGCGCTAACGATATCACTCACCCCGAAAGTGCATCTATCCAGGAATACGGTCATTATGTTCAGCCGACGGCAGACGACATGATAGCCGCATTCAAGAAATTCATAGACACTTGCCACAACAACGGCATCAAAGTCATAGCTTGCTCCATAACTCAATGGAAAGGCACAACGAGAAACTACTTCGGCAAAGACGAATACCAATGGGACGACAACGACTGGCAGATAGCTCTCGACGTCAACCAATGGCTTGCTACAACACCGTTGCTTGACGGCTTTGTCGAGCTTAACGCATTGTCGGCTGACCCCTATGATCCCGATAGTTTCAGAGCCGATTATACAGAGGACTGGATCCACCCGAACGACACTCTCCAACAACTTTGGGCAAAAGCTATTCCTCTTAAGTCCATAGGTCTTGCAAATCTTCCCAAGGGTGTAATACTTGACAGAACTTCTGTCACTCTCACTGTCGGTAAAACGACTCAGCTTCAAGAAACGATATCCCCTGCCAACGCAGAAAGAAACGCAGTCAAATGGACTTCGAGCAACACAAAGGTTGCAACCGTTGACGGTGACGGAAACGTCAAGGGCATATCAAACGGAACGGCAACTATCACCTGCTCAACGGTCAACGGCAGAACAGCCACTTGTAAAGTTAAGGTAAGAACGCTTTCAACAGGCGTCAAGCTTAATGCAACAAGCCTTAATCTGTACACAACGCAGAAAAAGACTCTCACCGCTACGGTTTCTCCGTCAAATGCAAGTGACAAGAGCGTTA
>CAYWDD010000150.1:0-4398 GCA_964456935.1 uncultured Faecalibacterium sp.
AGCTGCCCTTAGGGGCGGCTGCCGGGCGTTACGGCGGGATAAGTGCGTTCGAGCGAAAGCGAGATAGCCCTGCATACCGCCCATTGCTGTGAGTTGGGTAAGATAAAAACTTAAAGGCTGTAGAAAACTTTTCGTCGCCCTTTCAGGAAACATAGGGGTCAATTCCCACCATGCAAAGACCGAAAATCCGCATATCTCCCATCAAATCGACAGTATCTTTATTGCCTGTTTAAGCGTGTCTATCGGCTGTTCGTTGTTTGCTATCTTTACCGAAATGTACGGCTTTACACCTGCGCTTATCATTACTCTGCCCTTAAGCACGAGTGAGAGCCTGCCGACCTTGTTCATGTCAATGTCGTTGCTGTAAAGAAGTAACGCTCCGTTCTTCTGAAGTATCTCGTAAATGTTGAGTTTTGCCGCACTGTTTCTCAAAAGACATACATCTATAAGTCCGAGTACGGATTTGGGCGGTTCACCGAAACGGTCGCAAAGTTCGTCGATAACGTCGCTTGCATCGTCGTCGTTCGTGATGTCGGCTATTCGCTTGTACATATAAAGTCGGTTGTTGAGTGAGGTTATATATTTCTCCGGAATGTATGCGTCTATTCTCAAATCGACAAGACATTCCTTCTTTTCCTTTTTCTTTTCGGGTACAAGACCCTTTTCTTCTTCGACCGCCATGCTCAACAGTTGCAGGTACATATCGTATCCGACTGCCGCTAAGTGGCCGTGCTGTTGAGAGCCGAGGACGTTGCCCGCACCTCTTATTTCGAGGTCACGCATAGCTATCTGGAATCCCGAACCGAATGTCGTGTATTCACGGATTGCGTTGAGTCTGCGTTGTGCGACTTCGCTGAGTTCTTTGTCGGGTCTGAATGTGAAGTACGCAAAGGCTCTTCTTGCCGAACGTCCTACTCGCCCTCTTATCTGGTGCAGTTGGGCAAGACCCAACTTGTCGGCATCTTCTATTATCAGGGTGTTTGCGTTCGGAACATCAACACCCGTTTCTATGATAGTCGTGCAGATAAGAACGTCTATTTCGCCCTCTAAAAGCTGCCGCCATACTTCGCTTAGTTCGTCCTCGTTCATCTTGCCGTGACCTATGCCGATTCTCGCATCGGGTACAAGCTCTCGTATTTTTGCGGCTTTACGTTCGATACCGTCAACCCTGTTGTACAGATAATAGACCTGACCGCCTCTGCGTATCTCTCTTTCGATAGCCTGTGCTATAATGCCGTCATCATGCTCTATAACATAGGTCTGTACAGGGTGTCTGTCCATGGGCGGCTCTTCCAGTATCGACATATCACGAATACCGCTCATAGCCATGTTGAGCGTTCGTGGGATAGGTGTAGCCGAAAGCGTCAGCACATCGACTGTCGGGAATTTTTCCTTAAGCTTTTCCTTTTGTGCGACACCGAAACGCTGTTCTTCATCGACAACGAGCAAACCTAAATCTTTAAATTCAACGCTCTTAGCAATGATGCTGTGCGTTCCGACAACAATGTCTATCGAGCCTCGCTTCAAGCCCTTTTTTATCTTTTCTCTTTCGCTCTGCGTTCTGAAACGTGAGAGCATTTCTATTTCAACCGGAAAGCCGTCGAAACGTTTCATTATGGTTTGGTAATGCTGGAAAGCAAGAATAGTCGTCGGCACAAGTATAGCGCACTGTTTTCCGTCGGCTATGCACTTGAACACAGCTCTGAGTGCGACTTCCGTCTTGCCGAAACCTACGTCACCGCAAAGAAGTCTGTCCATCGGGTGAGGCTGTTCCATGTCGTGCTTTATCTCGTTTACTGCGGCAAGCTGGTCGTCCGTTTCGTCAAACTCGAATCTGCGTTCAAAGTCGCTTTGCATATCAATGTCGGGGGAGAATGCATAACCCTCGCTGTTCATTCTGATACTGTAAAGTTTGGTAAGTTCCGCCGCCATATCTTTTACAGCACCCTTGACTTTGTTTCTTGTCTTTTCCCAGTCGCCTGTACCGAGCCTGTTTATCTTGACCTTTGCGTTTTCTCCGTTTGGAGTGATATATTTTGAAATAAGGTCAAGCTGTGTTACCGGTATCATCAATACGTCCTGTTTTGCGTATTGTATTTTGATATAGTCCTTTGTGATACCGCCTATCTGCATTTTGTGAATGCCGTCGAATATGCCTATACCGTGGGTTGCGTGGACTATATAGTCGCCCTTGTTTATCTCATCAAGCGAATGAATGCTCTTACCCTGTGTAACGGCTTTCTTTCTTCTTTTTTTGCTGACAGCCGAAAAGCTCCTGCCGAACGACACGAGCATGAACTTAAGGTCGGTATATTCAAATCCGGCACTGAGTCCTCCCGGCAAAACGCTTACGGTGTTCTTCGGAAATTCAGCAGGCGGCAGTGCGAAATACAAAGCTTTCACATCATCGCTTTCAAGGTCGTAGCAAAGCTCCTTTGCCGCTTTTTCCGTTCCTGCGAGAACAACGCAGGTGTACCCTCTTTTCATTGCGGGTAAAACGTCGTCCGTCAAGGTTGAAAGAGTTCCGTCCCAGTTTGAGTTTTGCTGTGCTTTTATGCTGACAAGCTCTCTTACGGGTGTGTCGAAACTTCCCCGTGAAAGGTTGTCAAGATAGACAGCTCCCATTTCCTCGTAATACTTAAGGCTGTCGATGAAGTTTATGTTGTACCTGTCAAGACCTTTTGCCAACGTGCCGTCCTCAAAGAACAGCTTTAAATCCTCGTTGAAACGCTTGATATAGTCCTGCGACCTTGTTTTACAGGAAAAACTTTCGCTGACAAACAACAAATCCGAGAAGCAATAGTCAAATACCGTTTCGGCTTTCTCGTACGCTAAGGAAAGATATTTATCGAGCGAACCGAGGTCAACACCGTCTTTGAGCTTTTCGAGGTCTTTGTCAATGTTTTTCTTTATGTTTACACTGCCTTTTCCCTTGACTGTATCTCTGAAGTTTTCGAGTTTTTCTATAAGTTCCTCTCGTGACGAGAACAAAATTTCCGTTGCGGGGATTATTTCTATTTTATCTATGATGTCCGTCTTTCTTTGAGTTTCGATGTCGAAAAGAGTCATCGAGTCAACGTCGTCACCCCAAAATTCGACACGGACAGGGGACTGCGTGTGAGAGGGATAGAAGTCCAATATACCGCCTCTGACGGCAAACTGACCTACACCGTCAACCTGTTCACTTCTGACATAACCTGCGGCAACAAGGGCAGAGATCGTCTTTTCAAGTCCGACGCTTTCGCCCTCTTTAAGCAAAACGCAACGACTTTTAAGCTCATCAAACGGTATTGTCAACTGCAAAGCCGCCTGTGATGAGCATACAATATAGTTATATTCGTCCGTGATTATTTTCATCAGTGTGCCGAGTCGTTTTTGTTCAAACTCTCTTGACTGACTTTCGGTTGAGTGAAAATTAAAATCTCTTGCCGGATAGAGATATGCACCGGAAGAAAAAGCGTTCAAGTCGCTGACAAGTTTTGTCGCCTGACTTTCATCGGGACAGATTATCAGTGCTTTTTTACCGATTTGTGTACATACAGACGAGATATAGTGAGCCTTATGGACGTTGCTAAGACCCAAAACACCCATGGGAAGTCTGCCCGACTCGACAGCGGACAGGATTTTTTGATATTCCGTACTTTGTGATAGGATTTTTGTGTAAGAATTCATGGTAAAAGTAAATAGCTGCTCCTTTGAGCAAAATGTGTTATCAATTTATACTATGAGATTATAAACCGAAAAATATTTTATTTCAATAGGTAGTTTTAATATTAGGTGTAGGTTTTATAACTTTGGTGTTACTTTTGTTGGGGGGCAGGCAGCAAGTGAGCGGAGCGAACGCCCCGAAGGGGCGGCAGCGGAGCGTAAGCGGAAGTTCGTGTGCTGTTGTATGAAATACAACAGTGCCGAACTTCCGCCCATTGCAGGGAGTTCGCTATGATGAATGTTTAAAGGCTGTGGAAATTGGAAGTACCCCTCTGTCGGCTTTGCCGATATCTTCCCTAAAGGGTGGGGCGACAAGATATGCTGACTTTCAGTTCGTTCAGCCTTTTAGTCTTCACCTTAACCACATTTCTGCACACGGGGCGGCTTTTTAAATGCAAAATGCAAAGGGCAAAATGCAAAATTATTGTTCTGGGGGTTGGTTTGTAGGCTGGGGAAATGAACCCCTCAGTCGTGCCATAGGCACGACAGCTCCCCTTTCAGGAGAGCCAAGACTTAATTTCTGCATAAACTACAACTTGCCTCTCCTGAAAGGAGAGGTGGCGAAAGCCGTTTACGGCTTTCGTCGGAGAGGTCTTTGCAGTCTTTCAACTTTCATCTCAACCAACTCACTACAACGGGGCGGCAGATTGGCACTCCCCGAGCCTTGCGGCT
Organism: uncultured Faecalibacterium sp.; assembly: GCA_964456935.1. GTDB lineage: Bacteria > Bacillota > Clostridia > Oscillospirales > Acutalibacteraceae > UBA6857. The sequence continues at coordinate 4,381 of CAYWDD010000150.1, forward strand.
CGGGGAGTACGCAATCTG
>CAYWDD010000151.1:0-4387 GCA_964456935.1 uncultured Faecalibacterium sp.
ACTATTTCACTTCTGGGAAGAAGCGGCTTTTTGTAAAAGTGTTTGACGTTTGATGCGGTTATAAGCTGGTAGAGATTCTTAAGTCCGACCTTGTTTTTTGCAAGCAAGATAATATGATATCTCGGAACACCTTTTTTCTTAAAATCGGGATATTGAGCGTCATCGACAAGATAACCCTCCATACCGTAGATTATTTTTATCTTATCACCTGCCGCTTTTGCCGCCTCGGGATATGCCTGTACGACACCGTGGTCGGTTATGGCTATAGCCGAGTGTCCCCAATCAATAGCTCTCTTTACAAGAGCCTTTGCATCGGAAACTGCGTCCATCATGGACATTTTGGTATGCAAATGAAGTTCGACACGCTTTGTTTCTGCGTTATCTATCGGCGGTATCTTTTCGACCGTAGAGATCGAATCGACATTTATAACATTCTCTCCGGCATATTTATCAAACTGAACTCCGCCTTTTATAAGTACGGTTTTTCCGTTTCCGAGATTATCAAGTATCGGTTCGCAGAGATTCTTTCTGTTGAATATTTTGCACGAATAAGAGCTTGTTTTATCGGTGATACAGAACGTGATTATCATATATCTGCCGTCTTTTGTAACTCTCGTTTCAAAGTTAAAGATATCGCCCCAGACTACGCAGGTTCCGTCCATGGGGTCAAGCTCTTTTATCGGTTTCGGAAGATCTCTTATATCCGTACCCATGATCGGTTTTAGCGTATCGAAATACAAGCAGTAACCCGGCACTGTCTTATGTTTTGACGGGTCTTTAGCATCAGCTAATTGCTGCTCTGCCTGCTTTTTCTTGTTTTCAGCTTGTTGTTTCTTCTTTTCTTCAGCCTCTGCCGTTCTTCTTATAAAAGCTTCGTTTTCGGCTTCGCTCATCATTTTTACAACCGCATCATCGTCAGCTCTGACGACAGTTGCACCCGTAAATATGACCTTGATATCTTGGGAAAACCTATCCTTTACAAGCTTTTCCATAAAGCTGTCGCATTTTTCGTTTGTAAGTATGTCAGCTCCGCCGTAAGCTAAACTTACGGTCAAAGTTCCGTCTTTATATTCACATTCGCTATCATCAAGAAAGCCTCTTGATGCCGCAATTTTTTCGTACACAGCATCGACAAGTGACGGATAATAGTCGGCTGAAAATGTGCAGTCGGTAAATCTCGGCTCAATTTTGATTTCCTTAAGTCCCAAGCCGGATTTTAATGATTTTATAACAGCTCTGAATATCATATAGCTCACTGTTTCGTTGCAACGAACCGTTAAAAACATAGTTGATTTTGATTTGTTGATATCGCATTCTTCTATTGTAACTTTCTCAATTTGCGGCTTTAATTCGTCTTGAATAAATGAGCCGAAAATTGACAAAAATCCGTTATTCGACACTTTACACCTCCCCTTTCTCTTTTACATATAAAAATTACCGCACCGCCCTTGAATATTGGGTTTAAATTACGGTGCGGCAAGTCAGATTATAATTTTTCTATCTCTTTCATAAGCTCGTCTATAAGCTCTGATTCGTCAACTTTTCTTAATATTTCACCCTTTTTAAATATCAATCCGCAACCGTCACCGCCTGCTATTCCGATATCGGCCTCTCTTGCCTCTCCCGGTCCGTTGACAACACAGCCCATGACTGCTACTTTTATGTTTTTCTTGCAGTCGTGAAGTCTTTCTTCTACTTCGCTTGCAAGTCCGATAAGGTCGATTTTAGTTCTGCCGCAAGTCGGACATGAAACGAGATAAGGACTGTCGTTTTTAAGCCCGACAGACTTTAAAATATCATTTCCTGCATATACCTCACGAATGGGGTCAGCCGTCAGGGAAACTCTTATCGTGTCACCTATGCCGTGGACGAGCAGAGAGCCTATGCCGACACTTGACTTTATCGTACCCATTCTTTCTGTTCCCGTTTCAGTAACTCCCAAGTGTAACGGGTAGTCACACTGCTTTGCTATCATCTCATATGCCTCGACCATGTAGTTTACGTTGGACGATTTAAGCGAGATAACTATATCGGAAAAGTCGAATTTTTCCAAAAGTCTGACATGATACATCGCACTTTCGGCAAGTGCCGCCGGTACGGGTGAGCCGTATTTTGCCAAGATGTCCTTTTCAAGAGAACCTGAATTTACACCGATTCTGATAGGAATATTGTTCTGTACACACTTGTTGACTACTGCTTTTACCCTGTCATCGGAGCCGATATTTCCGGGATTTATACGAATCTTGTCAACACCTGCATCGGCACTTGCAAGAGCCAATTTGTAATCGAAATGTATATCGGCAACTACGGGTATCGAAATATTTTGTTTAAGCTCATAGACGGTTTTAACAGCCTTTTCATCGGGTACTGCAAGTCTTATTATCTGACAGCCCGCTTTTTCAAGTCTTTGAGCCTGCTTTATGTTACCTTCAATATCGTGAGCCTCAACATTGAGCATAGACTGTACCGCTATCGGATTATCTCCGCCTATTAAAACACCGCCGATATTGACAACACGGGATTTTCTTCTTTCAAACATCTGAAACACCTCTTAAATATAGGTCTTGCCTTGGATAAGTTTCCAAATATCGCTAAACGAAACAATTGCCATGAACAGTAAGAGCAAAACAAGTCCTGCCGCATGGATCCAGTTTTCGTATTTTGCCGGAACAGGCTTTCTGAATATAAGCTCAATAAGCATGAAGAAGAATCTTCCTCCGTCAAGTGCCGGTATCGGTAAAAGATTGAATAAGCCTATGTTTATCGTGATAAGTGCCATGATAGTCAAAAGACTTTCGAAGTCAAAGTTTGATACCGATTCCTGAGCCACTTCCGCTATTATTTGAACTGTTCCGACAGGTCCGGATAAATCGCTTAAACCATACTGGCCGGCCAAAAGATCAAATAAGCTTAAATAAACTATTCTGGAAATTGAAACAGCCTCACCGAAAGAATATTTTACGACATTTGTAAAGCTGTTGTTGACTCCTACGACAATGAAGTCATAGACAATGGTGTTTGTACCGTTTACGTCTTTTGTTTCAAATTTAACGTCGTTTAACTCGACCTTTTCACCGTTTCTCTCGACAACAAAGTCAAACACACCGTCTGCACTTCTTTGCATTAAGAAAGAAAGATCATAAGACGAGTAAACGTGTTTGCCGTCAATTTTGACTATTTTATCCCCTGCCTGCAATCCGTGTTGTGAGCTGACGGAGTTTTCGGCAAAGCTGTGTATCTGTGTTGTCGCAATGCCGTCACCGGTTGAAAGAATGACAGCACAGATTATCAAGCCTAGAATAAGATTAAAGACCGCACCTGCCGACACGATTATCATTCTCTGCCATACAGGTTTTTTCGAGAATGAGCCTTCATCATCGCTTTCTTCTTCCTCGCCCTCCATACTGACGAAACCGCCAATCGGGAAAAGTCTTAAAGCGTATTTTGTTTCTTTGCCTTGGATTTTAAACAGGGTCGGACCCATGCCTAAGGCAAATTCGTTGACCTTGACTTTGAAAAGCTTTGCGAAGATAAAATGTCCGAACTCATGGATAAAAATTATAAGTCCGAAGAAAAGTATCGCTATGATTATCGGCCAAGCTTTATTCCATACAGTGCCGATAGAAATGCTTAAAAGCGTATTCATTTTTCCACCTCTTGCTATTTGTGTTATGTAAGACTCTTTATGTACGAGCGAACCTCTTTATCGGTTTCAAGTACATCATTGAGGGTATAGTCTTTCTTGTCGGGAGCTATCTGTGTTCCGAGTCTGACAAGCTCAGGTATATGTAAAAACTTTATCTTACCATGTCTGAACTGATAGTTTGCCTCCTCATTAGCCGCATTTGCCGCAGCCGGATAAAGACCGCCTTTTGTTATAGCCTCTCTGCAAATATTTATACATTCAAATGTATCGTAGTCTGGCTTATAAAATGTCAGTTTTCCGTAATCCGCAAGACTTAATTCTTTTACAGGCGACTCAAATCTTTCGGGATATGTCAGTGCATACTGAATCGGTATTCTCATATCGGGTACACCGAGTTGAGCTATTACGGAGTTGTCTACATACTCTATAAGTGAATGGATAACGCTTTCACGGTGAACGACTATATCAACGTCCTCGGGTTTCACACCGAAAAGCCAAACCGCCTCGATAAGCTCAAGTCCCTTGTTCATCATGGTTGCCGAATCAACGGTTATCTTTGCTCCCATTGCCCAGTTCGGGTGATTGAGTGCCTCCTTAACGGTGACGTTTTTAAGTTCATCTCTCGTCTTTCCGAAGAAAGGCCCGCCCGATGCCGTGAGGATTATCTTTTTGAGTGATTTTTTATCATGACAGCCTTGCAACGACTGGAATATTGCCGAGTGTTCGCTGTCAACGGGCAGT
>CAYWDD010000152.1:0-4304 GCA_964456935.1 uncultured Faecalibacterium sp.
CGAACGCCCAATCGCCAATGCTTGTCACGCTGTTGGGAATTGTTAAGCTTGTTAAGTTATTGCAACGGTTGAATGCATTTCTTCCAATATTTGTAACACTGTCGGGAATTGTTATGCTCGTCAGGTTGGTACAACCTATGAACGCCCAATCACCGATGCTTGTCACGCTGTTTCCGATTGTTACATTTGTTAAACCACTGCAACCACTGAAAGCAAAACCATCTATACTCGTTACGCTATCCGGAATTGTTACGCTTGTTAAGCCGGTACAACTATAGAATGTACCCTCGCCTATGTTTGTCACACTGTTGGGTATTATTATACTTATTAATCCAGTGCAGCTTTGAAACGCATAACCGCCGATACTTGTCACACTGTCGGGAATTGTTACGCTTGTTAAACTATTGCATTCTTCAAAGGCATAATCGCCAATGCTTGTCACGCTATCAGGGATTGTTATGCTTGTTAATCCGCTACATTCCTTAAACGCACCATAGCCAATACTTGTCACACTGTTGGGAATCGTTACGCTTGTTAAGTTGTCACAGCCGCAAAACGCAAACTCACCTATGCTTGCTACGCTGTCGGGAATTGTTATACTTGTTAAATCGGAGCAACTGGAAAACGCACTTCTGCCAATGCTTGTCACACTATTGGGAATAATTACACTTTTAAAGCTTCTGCAATTAGCAAACGCATATTCATCAATGCTTATAACACCGTCGGGAATTGTTATGCTTGTCAAAGCACAGCAATTATAAAACGCACCATAGCCAATACTTGTCACGCTGTTGGGAATCGTTATGTTTTTTATATCGGCGAAATCATAAAATGCATAATTGCTTATACTTGTAACACCATTGGTAATTTGTACAGTATATATTGATTCAAGATAATTATGCCAAAGGTTATTATCTCCATCTTCGGCATAATCCCACATCTCCCCACTGCCACTTATCGTCAACGTTCCCTCACTATCCAACGTCCAAGTAAGACTATCTCCGCACGTTCCGCTGTCGACAATATCTGCCGCCAAGCTCACCACCGGGAGCGTACATAAAATCATTATTATCGCAAGCAATAATGACATTAGTTTCTTAACATTCTTCATAAAAACTACCTCCAAATTTAATGTACTATAGAAATATAGTCTGTTGGCATTGTAATAAGCTGTTGAGATTTTGTCAAGATTCTTTTACATAAACGCCCTAAAAATGTAGAAAAAAGTATTAAACCCCCGGTTTATTCAACCGAGGGCTTGTGTTAATTTATTCTGCTGTCGGAACTCCGACTGCCGGCAAAAGGCAATTGCTTGTGAAATACTCCACACCGTAACCTGCGAAAGTTTCAAAGTCTTTCAACTCGTCAACCGTCCAGCACTGCGGTATAAGTCCCGCATCCGTTATGAGCTTAACGGATGACTCGTCACATTTAGACTTGTTAAAGCTTACCGCATCGAATCCGTCATTCTTGCAAAGTTCTATGACGCTTTCGTCAACCGTATGCGTAAGATAGGAAGTCGGGATATCGCTGTTAAGCTCCTTTACTTTCTTCAAAGGCTCTTCGCTGAACGAAATTATGCGTACCTTATCAAGAAGCTTGAAGCTTTCAAGCATTTGCACAAGCTCATCTACCTTATCACCGCTTGACGTTTTTATCTCGATAACGCTGACGATATCATAGTTTGAAAGTAAAGAAAGAGTTTCTTCAAGCGTCGGAATGGTTATTCCGTCATACTTGTCTATGTTAGCTCCGTTGTTGTACGTTATCTTCTGAAGGTCAATAAGATCGGTTTCGGATATTTTGACGTTTTGCCCTGTCATTCTCTTAAGATTATCATCGTGTGAAACGACCCAAAAGCCGTCAGCGGAAAGCTGAACATCATATTCAACACCGTAGTAACCGGCATCACAAGCTGCTTTGAAAGCCGCTGTCGTGTTTTCGGGTGCTACTCCCGAAAGACCTCTGTGAGCTATCATCTTTATGTTTGAAAGATCGCTCACCGATGAATCCGATATGCTTGCTGTCTGTTTCGGCTCTATAGGCTTTACGCCCGAAAATTCATAGTACACCACACCGGCTACGGCACATAAGATGACTGCAAGTGCGATTATAAGAGAAATAATTTTAGTTCTTCTTTTCATTATCAATACTCCCGTTGTTATTATCTTCATTCGGCGATTTGCCGACAAAACGATTGACCAGAAGCGACACAACAACACCGTAAGACGTACTCAGAATACGGTTGACCGCATATAGATGAGGACTGTTTGAACCTACGGTTATTACTATTATTAAAAATGTCGCAACGGCTATCGCTGTTGAATCCGTTTCTTTTATTATCGTGAGAAAATATATGAGAAGTGTAACACCTATGGGCACTATAATAAAGTCAAGCGTGTTGACTATGGAGATTTTTCCGAACACCAAGAAAAGCATTCCGAACAAGCCGCCTATACACGTTCCGATTATTCTCGATATTCCCGACCTGAACGATTGGGAAACGCTGCCTCGCATGACGATAACCGCCGCAAGGCAGGCATAAATCGGCGTGTGTTCATTGACAAGAAAGTCAAATGCCCTGTGTACGGCATTATCGTGTGTGGCGGTCATTTCCAGAATAAACCTCACAACGGAGTAGGAAAACATACACACCGCAACGGCAATGCCGGTTTTAATATTTCTCATTCCGAGTTTCGGAAGTTGCCTACTTTTCATCAAGCACCTCACGATCGAACAGATTTTTATTGCATACTTTCAAGCTTTCCTTTTGTCTGCCTGAGGTCGGCTGTGGAAACCGAAAGGAAGTTATCAACCTCACCGACCATTCTCATAGCATAGTCGTAAGCCGCATTCCTTACGTCGTCCGACCACTGCTTTGCGTTCATTGTCATCTCATCGCAATCAGTCTTTGTAGCTTTCATCATAGCCTCGCAATCGTTGTTTGTTTCCGCAAGGAGCTGAGATGCTCTGTCGTTTGCCGTCTTTGTGATATTGTTTTCACTGATGAGCTGTTCTGCATGAAGTTCTGCGTTTTTTACGATGTTTGCCGCAGCTGCTTTTGCCTCTTCGATTATGCTTTGTGCCTTTGCAGTTGCGTTTTCGATAGTTGCAGCAGCGTCTTTTTCGGCTGCCGCTCTCTTGCTTTGTGCCAGCTGTTCAGCCGAATCGAGTATCTTGTTTCTGTTAGCCGTTATTTTCTTTGCACTTTCAAATTCGGGCGGTAAGCTTATACGCACTTCGTCTGCAAGGCTTATAACTTTATCACCGTCAACTATTCTCTTATGAAAGAGTTTGAGATTAAATCCACCGTCTACGGTTTCGATTATTTCGTCTAATAATTCTTCGATATGCATTTTCTTTCACCTGTCCTTAATTTTTATGTTAATCTTTCAACTATGTCGTCGAGTATTTCTTTCGGCACGAATGCCGAGATATCGCCACCGAGAGCACAAACCTGTTTTATAACGCTTGACGACAAGAACATATTGTCCGAATCGGCTGACAAAAACAGTGTTTCCACTTCTTCGTTAAGCTTTTTATTTATAAGTGCCTGCTGAAATTCGTCCTCAAAGTCGGAAACGGCTCTGAGTCCTTTTATAATAGCGACTGCACCTTTTTCCTTTGCGTACTCCGCAAGTAATCCGCAGTGTGAGTCAATGACAACGTTCGGCATATCCTGTGTACACCTGATGAGCATATCGACTCTTTCTTCCTGCGAAAAAGAGTAGTTTCCCATTTTCTTGTAGTTTGACATTACAACGACTATAACATTGTCAAAAAGCTTTGACGCACGTCTTATTATGTCAAGATGTCCTATAGTCACCGGGTCGAACGAACCGGGACAAACGGCTATTTTCCTCGCCATTTTTATTTCTCCTCATAGCGGTAAGTTACAAGCTTTATCTTACCGTATTTATATTCCTTTGCAACTGCGAAATCTCCGACCTTTTCGGGAAGTTCTTCCTCAAACGGAGCTTCGCATATTATAACACCGCCCTCGTTCATTATGTTTGCCGTAAGGGGCAAAGCCTTTTGTAAAAGCCCCGTCCTGTACGGCGGATCGAGAAACGCTATGTCATACTTTTCCGCTCTTGATGCGGCAAAAGCCAAGCTGTCGGTGTTAAGCACTACTGCATTTTTGCTAAATCCCGTGTTTTCGAGATTTTGTTTGATCACTTCGACAGATTTTCTCGAAAGGTCAACAAATACGGTACTTTTAGCTCCTCTTGAAAGAGCCTCGATACCGAGCTGACCCGAGCCTGCGAAAAGGTCGAGAACCTTTCTCCCCTCTATTTCAAACT
>CAYWDD010000153.1:0-4289 GCA_964456935.1 uncultured Faecalibacterium sp.
AGTTCTTTCGGTTTCTTTCTGTCAAGAAAAGCCGACTTGCCTCTGCGGTAAGAACGCAGCATCATATTATCGGTAATATTCATATTGCCGACAAGACCCATGCCGAGTCTGTCCTCGGGAACAAATGAAAGACGTACACCGAGGTCACGAATCTGTAAGGGAGTTTTATCTCTCAAATTCACGTCTTTATCTGTCTTGGGATCGTGATATGTTATTTCACCAGAATCGAGATGTTCAAGACCTGCTATAGCCTCGAGCAGTTCTCTCTGACCGCTTCCGGCAATACCTGCAATACCGAGGATCTCGCCCGAATAAGCATCAAATCCTACATTGCTGAGTACCTTTATACCGTCGGCATTTGTGCTGTTAAGACCCTCTACATGAAGTCTTAACTGCGGATCTTTCGGTTCACTTCTTTCGATATTGAGATCGACTTTCTTTCCGACCATCATTTCGGTAAGTTCACCCTCGTTTGTTTCGGCAGTGTTTACCGTAGCGATATGCTCGCCTTTTCTCAAAACGGCAACACGGTCGGAAATTGAAAGAACTTCATGGAGCTTATGAGTGATTATGATTATAGATTTTCCGTCCTCACGCATACGGCGTAAGACTTCGAAAAGCTTTTGTGTTTCCTGCGGAGTTAAAACAGCTGTAGGCTCATCGAGGATAAGTATATCCGCTCCCCTGTAAAGCACCTTAAGGATTTCGACTGTCTGTTTTTCTGAAACCGACATTTCATGTATCTTCTTCTGCGGATCAATGTTAAAGCCGTAACGTGTGGCTATCTCCATTATCTTTGAAGTGATGTTCTTCATGTTATACTTTGAGCCGTCGTTTATTCCAAGCACAATATTTTCGCTTGCCGTGAAAACATCAACAAGTTTAAAGTGCTGATGGATCATACCGATTTTATACTTAAAAGCATCTTTGGGAGAACGAATGACGACTTCGTTTCCGTCAACGAAAATTTTACCGCTGTCGGGGAAATAGATTCCGGCTATCATGTTCATAAGTGTTGTCTTACCGCAACCGTTTTCTCCGAGAATGGCGAGTATCTCACCTTTCATAACCTCAAGATCGACGTCGTGGTTTGCGACAATGCTACCGAAACTTTTCGTTATTCCGACAAGTTTAATTGCTGTTTCAGCCATTTTCTTACCTCCGTTGAATTATCTGCCCCGACAGCATACTTCGTGTACCCCGTCAAGGCAAAATTATGTGTTAAAACCAATAGGAAAAAACCGCTTTATTCGATTCTTTCCTATTGATTTCAGTCTATATAAACCAAATCAAGGCGGGGCAAAAGCCCCGCCTTTGCAGGAAAAACTATTAGTCACCGAAGTTAACGTTAAGTCTTGTGATACCGTCGATTTCGAGATCGAAGTACGGAGCTGAACGGAAGTCTGACTCTGCAAAGTAACCGTCCTTGACAACTTCGTTTGTATCTTCAACTTTGTGTGATTCAACCTTTGCACCACCGCTTGTAAAGTTAGCGGTGTCAAATACGTGAACCTTGCCGCTTTCAAGATCAGCCTTAGCTGCCTCGATAGCTTCCTTTGTGCCTTCAGCTGCTGCCTTATCGTTGATGTCTGAAAGCTGAACCGAACCTGTTGCGAGTGTACCTGTCCAGTCTGTGTCGATAGCTGTGCCTTCTGCTACAGCCTTAACAATGTACTCAAGGTACGGAGCCCAGTTGATCTTTGATGAAACGATGAAGGTGTTCGGGCAGCTCTCAACTGTGCTGCCGTTGTATGATACGTTGGGAACATTCTTTTCCTCACAAGCTGAGGGAGCGCCCATTGAGTCAGCGTGCTGGCTGATAAGTACACAACCGCCGTTGATGAGTGAAAGAGCTGTTGTCTTTTCAGCTGTTTCATCGTACCAGCTACCTGTGAACTGAACGTTCATCTTTACGCTCGGGCAAACTGACTTAGCACCGAGATAGAATGATGAGTAACCTGAGATAACTTCAGCATAGGTGAAAGCACCTACATAACCGATGAGAGCCTGATCTTCTGTGATCTTGCCTGCTGCGATCATTTCGTTGAGCTTAAGACCTGCTGCGATACCTGCGAGGTATCTGCCTTCATAGATAGATGCGAATGCGTTGTGGAAGTTTGCAAGACCTTCTGTGTGAGCCTTTGTACCTGTTGCATGACAGAACTGAACGTCTGTGAACTCTTTAGCAGCCTTGATCATGTAGTCTTCATGACCGAATGAGTCAGCGAAGATAACATTGCAGCCTTCGTCAACGAGGTCTGCGGCAGCTTCGTAACAAGCGTTTGATTCATCAATGTTTCTCTTGATGATAACCTGATCGTCTGAAAGACCGAGGTTAGCCTGTGCTTCCTTAACAGCGTTGATGAAGTTAAGGTCATATGTTGAGTCTTCGTCGTGAAGACAGATAACACCGAGCTTAACCTTTGAAACGTCTACAGCATTTGCAGCGTTGTCGCCGTTGTTGTTTGTTGTGTCGTTGCCGTTGTCACCGCCGCAAGCAGTAAGGCAAACTACACCGGCTACTACGAGAACGAGAGCCATAACGATTGCGAGAATTCTTTTCATTACCTTGTTCCTCCGTTAGAGTTTTGATATTTATGTAAAAAATTTACATACAAAATTACTTTCTGAAAACGATATTGTTCGTTTCCATGCTGTCGATAAGAGCCAAAGCCTCAACTCTTATGCCCTTTTCTCTCAGCTGATCACCGCCATGCTGAAAGCCTTTTTCTATAGCGACAGCACAGCCTGCAAGTTCTGCGCCTGCCTGCTTGACGATATCGGCAAGACCGACTAAAGCGTTGCCTCTTGCAAGGAAGTCATCGACTATGAGTACCTTATCATCGCTTGAAAGGTAGTCCTTGCTGACAACTATATTGTAATTCGTCTGATGAGTAAAAGAATAAACGACCGATGAATATACATCTGACTGGATATTGCTTGTGTTGTGTTTCTTTGCAAAAAGTGACGGAACGTGCAATGCCGCCCCTGCCGCAAGTGCAACCGCAATACCCGATGCTTCAACGGTCAAAACCTTGGTTATATTTTCATCTTTAAAAAGACGGGCGATCTCCTCTCCCATTTCCATCATAAAATCAGAGTCTATCTGCTGATTCAAAAAGCTACCGACTTTCAAAATGCCTCCGTCGTAAACTTTACCTTCATGAAGTATTTTGTTCTCAAGAGCTTTCACAGCATTCACCTCCGAAAAAAAACTAAAAGCAACAGGGAACTGCCTGTCGCTGATTTAAACATTGAAAAGAGCAGTCACCGACTTGTACCTCGGAAAAGTCTTTTCAACCGATAGTCGTAAATTAGCGGCTTTACGGTAGAAACGTTCGGGCCATATATCCGAACTTATATCAGCAATAATATTCACTTATTGATATGTCACTAAGATATCACATAAAATGTTTAAAGTCAACACAAAAAGTCGTAACAATTCCAACTTTGTATGATTCGACAAAAAACGACCGACTCTTCATCGGGCTTTTTATCGTCTTACACAAAAATCAAGATATGGTATGTGTATAAAGAGCATTTCATATATATTGAAAAGATAAATATATAATTTTTTTCATTTATTTTCAATTTCTTTTCATTTACTCATTGTTTTTTTGCAAGTTTTGTTATACAATGTGATAGTAGATGAAAACAAGCTTTTTATGGGAGGTTTTAATTATGACAGACAAAACGATCAAGTTCACCTTGAAGCTTGACAAGGAAGACGAAATGAAAGAAATACTTACGATCGTGTATTCTTCACTCAAAGAAAAGGGATATAATCCCATAAGCCAGATCGTCGGCTATATACTTTCAGAGGATCCGACCTATATAACGACCCACAACAACGCAAGGAGCCTCATCTGCAAGCTCGACCGTGACGAACTGTTACAGGAGCTTTTAAACAGCTACCTTAACAAATAAAATTCATAAGGAGAGATGACCATGGCAACAAAGAAAGATCAGAAAGAATTTTTAACTTATAAGAACAAACCGCTTGTACGTTGCGGAAACACACTTTATTACGGTAACATGAGCGACAAATATGTTGTAATGTTCCAGATACTCACAACAAAGGATCTCGGTGGATTGAGCATAGCCGACAAAGTATCGGTACAGCTTATCAACACAGATCCCGACGTCAGACCTCATGACAGAATCGCACAAAAGACCGAGAAAAAGGGCTTACACAACGCAATGGATATCGGCAGCATTTGGCTTGAGAGAGCTTTAGCCGAATAAGAACAAAGATAATAAATATGCACTGTATAGGTACGAACGACCTG
>CAYWDD010000154.1:0-4213 GCA_964456935.1 uncultured Faecalibacterium sp.
TCAACAAGCGTTTCAACCGCGGCTAATATCATATTTAAAGAAAGTAAGGCGGTGCATAACCGCCTTGTTTTTTGTTTATTGGAGAGATAATATGGACGATTACAGAACCGTTGAGTTTTCGGCACAGGACAGTTTTATCGAAAAACGCTCACGATTTATAGGTTACGCAAAGCCTGTCACCACGAGTGAAGAGGCAGTCGAATTTATAAACGAGATAAAAAGTAAGCATTGGGACGCAACACATAATGTCTATGCTTACGTTCTTCGTGACGGTCAGACAAGACGTTACAGTGATGACGGTGAACCGCAGGGAACAGCCGGAATACCTGTACTTGACGTTCTTTTGAAAGAAAACTTAACAGACGTCGTTGTCGTTGCAACAAGATATTTCGGCGGTGTTTTGCTCGGAACGGGAGGACTTGTCAGAGCCTATTCTCACACAGCCAAAATAGCGGTCACAGCGGCAAACATGATAACGATGTCACTTTGTTCTATAGCTAAAGTCAAGTCCGATTATAATTTTTACGGCAGGCTTATTTCTCTTATTCCCGAGTGTGGGGGAACTATAGAAAATACAGAATTTACGGATAATGTTGAAGTTACGTTCATGATGCCGAAAGAAAAGGTAGATGCCTTTTCAAAAAAACTGATCGACGTCAGCAACGGAAAGTTTGACTGCGAAGTCGTATCGGAAAGATATGCAAAACTAAAATAAGTTTTCATCATATATCAAAGTCTGATCCAACGGCGGCATCGGCACCTGCCCGCACAGCACCCGATGACACTTGCTCGCAGATGCACCCACGCAGGTACACGCTGCCGCCGTTCCGCCCGCCCTGCGGGCGGGCTTCACTCCTTCACAACTTTTTTAAAGGTGTAAAACCGATTCTCATGTATAAGTATATGAAGGAAGTGAGATTATGTCGGAAATTCGAGAACGCTCTTTAATTTTAGAGGAGCAAACACTGTCAAAATATGCCTGCCTTTGCAAAAATACCAAGGGCAGAGAACGTTCGGAGGAAGAATGCCCCATAAGAACGGCTTTTCAGCGTGACAGGGACAGGATAATCCATTGCAATTCATTCAGACGTCTTAAACATAAGACGCAGGTCTTTTTGACTCCCGAGGGCGACCATTACAGAACAAGACTTACCCATACCTTGGAAGTGTCGCAGATAGCAAGAACCATATCAAAAGCACTGCGTCTTAACGAGGATCTGACAGAGGCGATAGCCTTGGGTCACGACTTGGGTCATACACCGTTCGGTCATGCAGGAGAAAGAGCCTTAAATGCCGTGTATCCCGACGGATTCAGACATTACGAACAGAGTTTGCGTGTCGTAGATAAGCTTGAAAAGAACAGAAAAGGTCTGAATCTGAACTTTGAAGTGCGTGACGGAATTGTTTGCCACACAAGAGGTACGCAGGCGGTGACTCTCGAGGGCAGGATCGTAAAGCTTGCCGACAAGATAGCGTACATCAACCATGACATTGATGATGCGGTACGGGCAGGTGTGATGAGCGAGGAAGATATTCCGTTCGAAATAAGACAAACGCTCGGATTTTCAAAGTCGCAGAGAATAAATACGCTTGTACTCTCGGCAATAGAAAACAGCACCGACGATATAACTCTCGAAAGTGAAATAGACGAAAAATTCGAAGAACTTCATAAGCTGATGTTTGAACTTGTGTACACAAATCCCGTGTGCAAGAGCGAGGAAACAAAAGCGATAGAACTTATACAGAAACTTTACAGGCATTTTTCATCGCAACCTGAAAAAATGCCGCAGATGTATATTGACATAGCAAATGAGGAGGGAGCTGAAAGAGCTGCCTGCGATTACATAGCCGGAATGACCGACGGATACGCACTGAATGTCTTTAGTGAACTGTTTATCCCGAAAGGCTGGCTTAAATGATTTACAGGTCACACCTGTGAAAAATAAAGGAGGGTGAAAATTGGCAGGAAAAAGAATAAGCGATGAGTTTTTGGAACAGCTTAGAGCGAACAACGATATAGTTTCCGTCATTTCGCCCTATGTAGAACTTAAACGACGTGGAAAAAATCTTGTCGGACTTTGTCCGTTTCATAATGAGAAAACGCCTTCATTTACAGTCTATCCCGACAGTCAGTCGTTTTATTGTTTCGGCTGCGGTGCTGGAGGGGAGATAATCTCTTTCACAAGACGGATAGAAAACCTCGACTTTTACGAGGCGGTAAAGAGTTTAGCCGATCGAAGCGGAATGGCTATGCCGCAGGACGGATATGACGATTCGCTTGTCATCAAAAGAAAGCGAATGCTCGAAATGAATAAGGCAGCGGCTAAGTTTTTCCATGAAACGCTCATGAGCGAACAGGGAAAAACCGCACTCAGTTATTACCTTAGCCGTGGATATACAATGTCAACGATACGGCATTTCGGTTTAGGCTACGCTCCCGACGGCTGGAGAGGACTTTTAAATCATCTGCATAACCTCGGGTACTCATATGAGGAAATATATGAGGCTGACCTTGCAAAGAAAAGCGACAAAAACGGCAAGGTAAATTACTACGATAATTTCAGGAACCGTGTTATGGTACCCATAATTAACGTAAGAGGACAGATAATCGCTTTCGGCGGACGAGTCCTTGACGACAGCAAGCCGAAGTACGTCAACACCTCGGATACGCTTGTATATAAAAAGAGCTTAGGCGTGTTTGCGTTGAATTTTGCAAAGAACGCAAATGACGGCTCACTTATGATAGTTGAGGGCTACATGGACGTTATAGCCTTGCACCAAGCAGGTTTTACAAATACCGTTGCCGCTTTGGGTACGGCATTTACACCTGAAATGGCAAAGCTCCTTTCTCGATACGCATCGGAGATAATGCTGTGTTTTGACAACGATGAGGCAGGGCAGAAAGCGACAAAGAGAGCTATAGAAACTTTTAGTTCTGTCGGAATGAAAGTAAAAGTCATAAAAATGACAGGCGGAAAAGACCCCGACGAAATACTTAAAAAGTACGGTCCGGAGAAATTCAGAAGTTTTATAACCGGAGCCGCAAATGATATAGAATATAAAATACTCGAACAAAAAAGTAAGTTCGATGTCGATTCGTCTGACGGTAAGCTCGGATTTTTAAAAGCTGTTGCGGAGATACTCGCCTTGACGGACGACTTGATAGCAAGAGATGTCTATGCGTCGAAAATCAGTTCCGAACTCGGTGTAAGTAAAGATACACTCATGGCACAGGTAAATTCCCTTGTTTCAAAGAAAAAGAGGATAGACAGGAAAGCCGAAATAAGAGCAGTACCGAAAATCACGAGTGCGATAGGCGACAAAGTTAATCCGCAAAAGAGCAAATACCTTAAAGCGGCAAGAGCCGAGGAAATGCTGTTGTCATCGCTTATGAGAAATCCCGATTATTGGGATAAACTCAAAGACAGCATATCACAGGACGATTTTGTGACAGACTTTAATAAAAGAATATTCGTTAAACTGTCCGAAAAGCTAAATTCGGGACAGTCTGCCGATATGAATAATATAGCCGACCAAGACTTCAGCCTTGACGAGATAAACTCGCTTAAGGCGATAGAAATGCAGTCGTACAAGCTAAGGCATTCTCTCAAAGAGTGTCAGGATTGTATTCAAGTCATAAAATCGGAGAAGAAAAAATCAACGCAGTCAGCTTTAGACCCGGCTCAAATGAGTGATGAAGATTTCATGAGCCTGTTTAAGAAAAACTGATTGCCGAAAGGAAATATTATGGAAAAGAACGACAGAAAAAGTCTTATTGATTCCCTTATTGAAAAAGGGAAGAAAAACGGTAACAGACTTGCCTCAAGTGACCTTGATCTTACACTTATGGATAACGGTGTAGATATCGAGGAAATGGACAAGATAAGATCTGTTATCGAAAGCAGTGAGATCGAGATAATCGACGATCTCGGAGAAGGTCTTTTTGACGGACTTTCAATAGAGATGGACTCCGCAAAATCGTATCAAAACGACGGTGTAGTCGAAGTTGATGCAAGAGCGGTAACAGTCGATGATCCGGTCAAGGTTTATCTTCGTGACATAGGAAATGTACCCCTGCTTACAAGCGAGGAGGAAATAAACCTTGCTATGAGAATAGCCGAGAACGATGAGGAGGCAAAAAAGCGACTGACAGAGGCGAACTTGCGTCTTGTTGTAAGTATCGCAAAAAGATATGTCGGCAGAGGAATGCAGC
>CAYWDD010000155.1:0-4182 GCA_964456935.1 uncultured Faecalibacterium sp.
TCGCCGTGCATATCTCCTGTTACATAAATCATATTATCTCTCCAAATAAAATTCAAAAAGGGTTTACAAGCACCTTGAAAAATTGCTATAATATTATATGTTCTTTTCGGTACGGGAAGTGAGTTCTGCGTAAGACAGTCTTGCCGTACTTAAAGACTTTAGGCTTTTATTACAGCTTTCGTAATTATAGCATATTTATATACATTTGTAAATGAATTTAAAGGTGACGATATGAAAAAAATTATAAGTTTTATTTTGGCAATTGTTTTACTTATTCTTCCCCTATCGGGAATTTATGTCGGTGCGACATTCGATTCTTTAATGAAAGATACTTTGTACTCGAAAATATATATCCTTGCAAACACCGATAACGGCAGTGTGGTTTTGGCTAAAAACTCAGACAAAAAAAGTCAATGCCCTGCTTTAAACAAGATAATGACCGTGGCGGTCGCATTAAAAAAGAACAGCGATATAGATCAAAAAATTAAAATAACACAGAAGATGCTCGACGCTGTCGGAACTCGCTACTCGGTCACGATAAGTTTAAAAGTCGGAGAAAAAATATCACTTCGTTCTTTGCTGTATGCAGCAATGGTTCAAGGTGCAAACGATGCCTGTGCGGCAATTGCGATTGCAACAAGCGGAAGTGTCGATGCGTTCATGAAAGAGGTCAATTCATATATCGCATCTCTCGGCTGTAAAAACACAAATCTTGTCAATCCTACGGGTTTTGATGCGGACGGTCAATACACAACAGCATCGGATATAGCGAAAATTATGGCAGATGTTGTTAAATCGCCTGTATTTATGGATATTTTTTCGACAAAGACCTACAAGCTTGCAGCAACGAATACATCATCTGAACGCACGCTTATATCAACTAACAAAATGCTTTTCTATACTGTTCCGGATTATTACTATTCATATACAACAGGCGGAAAAACAGGTGCTACGGACGAATCGGGATATTGCATGATAAGTACAGCGGCAAAGGACGGTTACACATATGTTGCCGTAGCGATGCAAGGTGAAGTCAAAGACGTAAAAAGAGGCAGTTACAAATATACGGAGAAAAACACCGCTCTTTTCGACTGCAAGACAATGTTCATGTGGGCATTCAGCAATATAAGATTTAAAGTTGTCGCTAACACAACGCAGATAGTTACTGTAGTTGATGTGGTGGCAGGAAAAGAGTCCGACCACGTTTCACTCGTTCCTGCAAACGAAGTTTCATCGCTTGTACCTTATCTTGCAGATGCGGACGGTGTGCTGATAGAACCGCTTGCGGATACAGTTCCGAAGGAGATATATGCACCCGTTAAAAAGGGGGAAAAGATATGCGAGGCAAGAATACTCTATGCAGGAGAAGAAATAGGGCAAGTTGATCTCGTTGCGGCAGAGAACATAGCTTTGAGTGTACCACGGCTTGTAGCCGAAAAGATAAAAGATGTATTGACATCGAAAATCTTCATTGCGGTCTTGCTTATACTCCTTGCACTCATTGTAATTTACATCATATTTGTGATTGCGGATAACATGAGAGCAAAGAAAAACAGAATACACATTGTCGGAAAATGATAGTCTTACAAATAGTTAATCGGAGTCTTGAGGCAACCTCAAGACTCCGATTTCGGTTTATATGTTCAGATATTAAAGTCTTTGCACGAATGCCGACTTTCTCAACGACGCCATCGGCACCTGCTCGCAGCTTCGCCGCTCGCAGGTACACGCTGTCGCCGTTCCGCCCGCCCTGCGGGCGGGTTCTCACTTAAACAGCCTTCTGAACTTATCCTGCCACTTCATCTGATAAACTATAACAAGCTTAGTCAGAGCGAAGTCATACAAAAGGAACACTACGTTTCCCATGGCAAGAAGTATCAGCGGTCCGTATTTTCCGAGTTCATTCATGTCGTCCATCGGCATACCGAACACATTTATCAATATATAATAGCAGCCGACCATAGCAACGTTGAAAATTGCAAATTTTATCACTGTTTCAAGCCATCGTTTAAACTTGTTTTCAAGCACGGCTTTTATTATCGGATAGTAGCCGAAAAACACAAGATACATAACGGCTGCCTCTTTGTCCGTTGCGATGAGAAGTCCCAGCACACTGACTGCGGCATATACTCCGAATGCCCATTTTTTGTCTATCTCGATGACCACTATTATCATCAGCATTCCTGCAAATGCCGGTGCGGTGTACGTCATGACGGGTATGACCGTCAGCATCATCACAACAACAGACAGTGCCGCCACCATTGCGCTGACTGCCGTCTTGGAAGATTGTCGCATTTGTTTCATACGGTACACCTCAGCAACATGAAATCAAGTCGCCGCCCATACATTCACAGCAGGTGTCGGCACACCATAATGTCGCACAAATGTCACAAAGGTCCGCACTGTCACGGGAAGTACCCGGACGTGTTCTGTAACCGCCGTTTCGGTGAAGATTCGTGCTTTGATATGCGTTTTTGTAGTCGGGATTGTTCGGTTCCATGCTGTAGGCTGTGCTGAAATAGACAGATGCCTTGTCAAGCCAGCCTTTTCTCATCATGACCTGTCCCATGAGGAAGTTCCACTGAGCATTTCTCGACCTGTTCGGCACATTTTCAAGCATATTCATAGCCTCGTCAAGTCTTCCGGCATTTATCATCGTTATTACCGTTGCCGCATCAAAATCGCTGTTCGATGATGAACCGTAGTTTGCGGAATATGAACCGGAATATCCGTAGTTGTAACCGGAAGATGAGCTTTGCGATTTAAAACCGCCTTTACATATCGTGTCGTATGCCTCGTTTACTTCTTGCATTTTTTCATTTGCAAGGTCGGCAAGATCACTTCCGGCATACTTGTCGGGGTGATATTTTTTGGCTAATGCTCTGTATGCCGCTTTTATTTCATCTTCGGTCGCACTGCGACTGACTCCCAACACTTCATAGGGATCTTTCATTTACTTTTCCTCCGTTTTTGATAGATTTCATCGACATATATAACCCGTCATATACTATATTATTTATAATACTGTCAAAGCTTTTCACGTCCAGCAGCTCATATGCCGTGGTAATTTCAGCCGCTGTCATATTAAGCGTTTCTTCGGCATCGTCCGTTGTCTTTCCCGATAAAAGCAGTGGATTGTATCCGCCGCTCTTTTTGTCCTTTTCCATATCGTCAAGTGCGTCCGCTATATAGACCCACCTGCCGACAAGATAGCCTATTCTTTTAAGTACACGCTGAGTATTTCCGTCAAATCCGAATGACATCAACTCGCCCAAAGCCGTTGCCGTAGGGTCGGCGGCAATGTCTATATCGGCAACTTTGTCCTTTTCTATCTCAGCCTGTCTTTTCATTTCTTTTCCGAGGATTCTGTCTGCTTCGGGACAGTATTTCTTTGCTTTCTTATAATACAGCGTAAATATCGGCAATATCAGGTACATCAAAATCTTTTTGAAAAATCCGCTGTCCGCTATGTTGTCAAGTATCTTGTAGTAGACCGTTATCATAGCTAAGTCAACCGAATAATTCAGCTGTTCGTTTTCGCCACGACAGAAGTTGCATTTCTTCGTCGGATTAAACGGACACCGCTTTTGTTCAAAGCAGATGGGGTCTTTCGTTGTACACAAACGCATTATCGCAAAAAAGGTAAAATCATAGCTCAACGTCATTGCGGCTATCAGACCGTACCTCTTACGCATGACCTTGCATACCGAACAATAAACGCCCCTGTATTCTTCGTAATGTTTAATTTTAAGCTCCGGCTTATAAGCCTTGACATAACCTAACATCGCTTCTCCCCCATTATGGATATAAATAATATACGACACATTTACCGAATGAATTAACACAGTGTAAATTTTGTCTATTAAAATATTATGATGATTGATTATCTCGGCAATTTGTATTATAATTAGTATAGAAACTCGAAAGGAGATAAATATATGTCAATTATTGCTAAAGATGCATATTTTAATTCATCAACCGGTACAGATATGATACACTGCGTTATTTGGGAGGACGACGAAGTTGAAAAAGTCGGTGTATTCCAGATAGCTCACGGTGTAGCCGAACACATCATGAGATATGACGATTTCGCACGTTTTCTTGCACAACACGGCTTTGTTGTATGCGGAAACGACCATCTCGGTCACGGACTTTCGGCTAAAGGCTTAGACGATCTCGGAT
>CAYWDD010000156.1:0-4173 GCA_964456935.1 uncultured Faecalibacterium sp.
TGTACGCCTCGGGCTGATAGTAGTCGTAGTAACTGACAAAATATTCGACTGCGTTTTCGGGGAAAAATTCTTTAAATTCAGAGCAAAGCTGTGCGGCAAGAGTTTTGTTGTGAGCTAAGACAAGCGTCGGGCGGTTGAGCTTTTCGATAACGTTCGCCATGGTAAACGTCTTGCCCGAACCTGTGACACCCAAGAGTATCTGTTCTGTGTTGCCTTTGTTTATTCCGTCAACAAGAGCCGCTATAGCCTCCGGTTGGTCTCCTGTCGGTTTATAGTCTGAAACGAGTTTGAATTTATCCATTATATCACCCCGAAAATCAAGTTCGGATATTAGTATAACAGATATTATTTAAAATGTAAACAGCCGGACGAACATTTGTTTTGAAATTTGTCGGAAATTGTTTCTAACGATTGACTTTACCTTGTTTATGTGATAGTATTCTTTTGTGAAATATCGAGGTGAAAAACACAAAATTCAGGAGGTTTCAAATGC
This sequence comes from uncultured Faecalibacterium sp., assembly GCA_964456935.1. GTDB lineage: Bacteria > Bacillota > Clostridia > Oscillospirales > Acutalibacteraceae > UBA6857. The sequence goes on from CAYWDD010000156.1 coordinate 494, forward strand.
TTATATTCGCTTTTATTTTGATTTGTATTATATTTGTCGGTATTCAATCGGCAGGTAAAAATGAGTTTTATTCCGACTACTGCTCTCAAAAACAGACAACGTCTATTAACGGAATATTCGTTGTCCTTGTTTACTTCAGTCACGCATTGCAGTATGTCAAGCTTACGGGGGATATCAACACTCCGTATGCGACATTCAGAGGCTATATGGGGCAGCTGGTAGTTGTTACATTTTTGTTCTATTCGGGTTACGGCATTATGGAGTCTATCAAAAGAAAAGGAACGGACTATGTTAAAAGTATCCCGACAAAACGCTTTTTCAAAATTTGGTATCATTTTGCCATAGCTGTCGGATTTTACATTATATGGTGCTTAATTTTCAAGAAAGACTATCCCCTTTCAAGCTATCTTCTCGCTTTCACAGGCTGGAAAAGTATAGGAAACAGCAACTGGTATATGCTGACCATGTTTGTACTTTATATTGCCGTGTTCATAGCGTTTATGATATTCAGAAAGTCGCACTTTGCGGCAGTTATTCTCACCTCGGTATTAGCATTTGCGTTCATACTGTTTGAAAGAAAAACGGGTATGCCAGGCTACTGCTATAACACGATGATGTGTTTCATTGTCGGTATGCTGTTCTCACTTATCAAGCCGTATTTCGACAAAGTTTTCCTTAAAAACGACGTTATCTGGGCAATCGGAATGCTTGCTGTTTTCGCTCTTTTTGTTTTCTTCGGCACAAAGAAAAACGTATCTGCCATATACTATACGCTTTGGGCAATATTTGCTGCCGCACTCGTACTTTTCATCACAATGAAGGTCAAAATTCAAAACAGCATTCTCGACTGGTTCGGTCATCATGTTTTCAGCATATACATTTTACAGCGACTTCCTTTAAACACGATGCAACAGTTTAAAATCAATGAAGAACACCCGTTTGGTTTTCTTATAATCGGCTTTGTTATAACTATCGTCATTGCAATCATTTTCGATGCCGCTATGGAAAAGACAGATTCGGTTATCTATGGTAGAAAAAAGAAAACGGTCAAAAAGCAAATCACGACAAGCGCTATAGACATACCATCACAAACGGAAGTTGTAAAATAAAGGAGCTTTCAAATGCTGATTTTTGTATTTATAGTTATAGCTGTTGTTTTTGTCGGGATTCAAGCTGTCGGCAAAGATGAATTTCACAAAGACTATTGCTCACCTAAGCAAACCACGTCTATCAACGGAATATTCGTAATGATGATATTTATAAGCCACATTGCTCAACGGCTTTTGAAGATTCAAGACGGTATCATGACGGATACATTAAACGCACCGTATGTTTCGTTCAGAACGTACATGGGGCAACTCGTTGTTGTCACGTTTCTGTTTTACTCGGGTTACGGAATCATGGAGTCAATAAAAAGAAAAGGTATAACTTACGTCAAGGAAATACCTGCTAAAAGGCTGTTTAAGGTTTGGTATCATCTTGCTGTTGCGGTTTCTTTATATGTAATATGGAATCAGATATTCAGCGTCAACTATCCTGTTTCAACAGACCTATTAGCCTATATAGGCTGGCAAAATATCGGCGGCAGCAACTGGTACATATTTGTAACGCTGGTAATGTACATCATTATATTCATCTCGTTTATGATATTCAGAAAATCAAAGTTTGCGGCAGTCACTCTTGTCACCCTTTTATCCGTTGCTTTGGTTCTGTTTGAAAGAAAAATGGGTCAGGGATCATATTATTACAACACGGTCATGGTTTTCCCGGTCGGTATGTTTTTCTCACTTATCAAGCCGTATTTTGACAAGATATTCCTTAAAAACGATGTTATATGGGTTCTCGGCTTAGGCTCTGTTTTCGGAATATGCTGCTATCTCGGAACGGTGAGAAACAATTCGCTTGTATACTATGAACTTTGGGCGATATTTGCGGCTGTGCTTGTACTTTTCATCACAATGAAGGTCAAGATTCAAAACAGTATTCTCGACTGGTTCGGTCATCACGTTTTCAGCATATATGTTCTGCAATATCTTCCCATGAATACATTTCAACATTTCGGGCTTGACAAGACACACCCGTATGCGTTTTTCATTTTATGTTTTGTTTCGACTATCGTCATTGCGGTCATTTTCGACGCCGCTATGGAAAAGACGGATTCGGTTATTTACGGTCGGAAGAAGAAAAATGTTGAGGTTTGATTACAGGTTTCGGTGAGAAGCCCGCCCGCAGGGCGGGCGGGTGGCGAGGGCGTATTGGGTTCGAATGTTTTATGCCTACCCCTTTATGGGGTGCCGTACTCGCCACCGATTTTTCAGCGACGAAATTGCCACCCCCACGGCGAAAGCCGTGGGGGTGAACAATTTCGTCGCTCCGCCTGCTTCGCAGGCGGGTTCACGCATTAACTTACATTTTCCGTATAAACTTCGTCAATCTCCGAGCAACTTCTCGCTACGGTACGGTAGCCGTCATATTCAACATTAACGGCATTTCTCAAAAACAGAGAATAACACGGCAAATCCCAATAACCGCTCATCTCGTGTGAAATGAAATAGTAGTGCGAAACTCGTGTTATTTCGGGATATCCGTTCATCGAGGTGTCGCTGACCGATTTTCTGATTTTAAGATTTTCACCCGTATCACGGTATACTGCGTTTATATTCTTAAGCTTGACGTTCTCAACCGAATAAACCGTTCCGTCAACGTCACAGCCTGTTATCGCTGACGGCAATTCCGTATTTACGGCATTTACATTGCTTATAGAGATATTCTTTATACTTCCGACTTGCTTGTTATCATATTTAAGCCTGTTTCCGAGCCATATGAGTAACGGTGAGCTTATACCGTCCATTTCGATATTGTCTATACTTATGTCGCTTATATTAGCTCCGTCGGCTGATTCTATCGCAATTCCGGCATAGCCGCCCGTTATACCGCTCGGCAGGAAAAATCTGCAATCGCTTACTGCTATATTTCTTACATCGCACGGCGTTTCCGTGCCGATTTTAAAGCAGTTTGCAAAGCTTGACAATACGCAGTTTTCGACTTTTACATTTTCGATTTCACCATCGTTTGACTTTAATACTATCGCATCGTCACCTGTTGCGATAAAGCAGTTTTTGACAGAAATGTTTTTACTGCCGCAGACATCTATGCCATCGCTGTTGGCAACTCGCATATTATTGTCGATTACCGTATTTTCAACCGATACGTTATTACAATTGCTCATGACGAACGTCCATTGTGCGGATTCTTCAAGGACAATATTATCAACCTTGACATTTTCGCAGTTTTTAAGCTTTATCACGCTGTTTCTTGATGTATCTTTGGCAAAACGGATTCGCTTTCTTGCCTGTGTTACTCTTGTATACAGATTAAACTCCTTGAGTGCGTAAAGCGGTTCGCTTTCTTTGGGTTCTTCCGTATAACTTACACCGTTTCCGTTTATTGTGCCGCCACCGGTTATGGTTATATCCTCAGCATTTTCGGCATATATCACGCTTTCTTTAATCGGAGATGCACTGTTTTCATTTTCGGTGCAATCAAGTGATATGAGCTTTGCACCGCTTGATACCCAGAGCGTTATGCCGCTTTTTAAAACTATTGTCGATACTTTATAGCTTCCGCTCGGAATATAAACAGTACCTCCCGATTTCAGCGAATCTATAGTTTCATTGATA
>CAYWDD010000157.1:0-4158 GCA_964456935.1 uncultured Faecalibacterium sp.
GAGCGACAGCGAGCTTGACCCCTCTGTCTTTTTTGTTCGCAGAACAAAAAAGACAGCTCCCCTAAAGGGGCGACGAGAAATTTGACTTTTGGTTTGTGCAATCTCTAAGTTTTTATCTTAACCGACTCCCTGCACACGGGCGGAATGCTGTGCTATCTCACTTCGTTCGAACGCACTTATTCCGCCGCAACGCCCGTCAGCCGCCCCTAAGGGCAGCTGACGGGCTTCTGCATACCAACACCATAAACCCCACTTCCAAAGAAGTGCTTTTTATCTCTTCCTACCAACTGCTTTCTCATACGGCATGAGCATTCCTTCGTTCATCTTGTTGCCCATTTTCGATAGTATCTTCTCGTTTGACAACATTGCTCCAACTGCATACATCAGCAGTGATTTGCCTTTGTTCTTCTGTGGGAAGTCGTATATCCCTTGCTTTTTGTAGAATTTGTGGTCGGCTTTCATCATGCCCCTCATCTGATATATGAGGTCACGGAATATCTTCATGCCGCCTACTCCCCAGAAGTTTTGCGGTGCGGTGTGGTGAGTTTCAAGTGCGAAAGCGAGTGTTTTCGCAAGTTCTTCGAGCTGTTTCTCGGGTTCGCTTTCATCCGTTGCAACCTTGCAAAGGAAGTTTCCGCCCGTTTCACATCGAGCCTCTATCACTGTTTTCAGATTGTTCTCATTTGAATAATTTCCCGATACTATGTACCCCACAGGCATTCCGACCGTGAGAGTTCTGTGTCCGTTGCAGAAGTTTCTGTCGTCGTACATCTTAAAACGTGTTCCCATGGAATGGTCGGTTATTTTGAATGCATATATGATAGAATCCGCTTTTTGTATGTTATCTCTTAAAAATGTGTCAAATCCGTCTTTGTACACGCACTTTTCACTTACCGCACATTTTAAACAGCCTAAACAGCCACCTGCGAACGGGAAATCGGAAATGTTGACGACCCTCGTCTTGTAGGCAAAAACGCTGCGGAAATAATTTATCATAGCCGAAAGATTCGAGTCGGGGTCGGTTTCGTCCGTCAGAATAAGTATATCCTTGCCTCCGAGCTTTTCGCTTTCCTTTTTATTCAAAGTCGGTCGTATCGGAGAAAATGAGATTTCGGCACTTTCCGACTTCTTGTTTTGCTCAAATATCCCCTCTTTTACAGACCAGATGAAACGGTCGAAAAACTTCTCCGCCTCATCTCTGCCTTTTTCCTGAAGTAAGTCCTCCATGTCGGCAGACAGACCTCTTATGTATCGCATCTTGAGGTCGAGCGAGTTTTCTTCGATATATTTGTGTGCGGTAACATCGTAGAAATGCTTTGAAGTCGAAATTTGCGTTGCGTATTTGTCCGTAAGGTCAACATCGTTTTCCTTTAAAAGCTCAATGAAACGGTGAAGCTGTGACGGAGCTAAAAACGTGTAAACAGGATAGGAAAACAAAACGGCATCGCTGCTTTCAAGAAGTTCTTTCGCCTTGGAAAAGTCCTTTTCCAGTGCTTTTATTCTTTGCCCCGCATGAAGAACCGAAAACTCATGCTCCGAATACTTCTTTTCAAGATAACGTACCGTTTGCAGTGTTACGCTGTATTTTCCTTTCGGACTTCCGTTGATGACTGCTATCTTCATATTTTATCATTCCTTCTGTTTTTGTACTGTTATTCTAGCATAAATCGACAAAGTTATCAAGTTGTTCACATATAGGCATAAAACAATTGCAATCAACGTAAACAAAGAGCAAATTTTTATTGACATTTTCCCGTCCAAAATATATAATAAACTCAAAGGTTAAGGTAATCTTAACAAATTAAGAACGGAGGAAAATTTTATGAAATTCATGAAAAAAGGTCTTTGCATCATTCTTTCGATAATCATGATTTTCTCGACCATGGTTTTCGCAGGTGCGGAAACAGCACCGGCTGAGGCAACAGACGAAGTCACGGGATTCACCGATGACGATTTCATCACCGTTAAGGGCAGACAGCTCTATAACAAAAAGGGTGAGGAAATTCAGCTTAAGGGTGTAAACTTAGGCGGCTGGCTTATCCACGAGGATTGGCTTTGCCCCGATCAGCTCCCCGACGGCGTACAGTACGACAATGAAACAATTCTCAAGATACTTGAAGAACGTTTCGGCAGAGAAAAAGCTTACGAGCTTGTCAATCTCTATCAGGATAACTGGATAACAGAGTACGACCTTGATGTTATCAAGGAAAGAGGCTTTAACTGTGTCCGTGTTCCTTTCTGGTACAGAAACTTCTACTATGACGATGACGGAACAAAGATTCTTGACGAAAACGGCGAATGGGATTTCTCAATTCTTGACTGGGTAGTCGAAGAATGCAGCAAGAGAGAGCTTTATGTTATCCTTGATATGCACGGTGCAGTCGGTTCACAGAGCGATGCTCCCCACAGCGGCAGAGCATACAACTGCGGACTTTATGAGGATACAGAGCAGGGCGAGAGATACCGTGAACTCACAGACGAGCTTTGGACAGCTATCGCATCAAGATTCAACGGCAACCCCGCAGTCGCAATGTATGACCTTCTCAACGAGCCGATGTGTGACGTTGACTGCACAGAGGTTAAGAGAAGAGTAAACAACGAGTCCATTTATTCAAGACTTTACAAGACAGTCAGAGCGGTTGACAACGACCACGTTATCACAATGGAGGCTATCTGGACAGGTTTCGCACTTCCGACTTCATACCTTAAGGGTTGGAAGAACGTTGTTTATCAGGTACACTTCTACAACAACTCAGACTTTATCTTCAATTTCTTCCTGCTTTTGACAATAGCAATTCACCCGAACGTACCTCTCATGGTCGGTGAGTTCTATCCGCATCAAAAGACAACATGGGCTAACTGCTTTAAGACGATGAACAGGCTCAATTACAGCTGGATGCTTTGGACGTACAAGGCAACAGGTCACGGAATGTGGAGTTCCGACTGGTGTATGTTCGGTGCAAAGGACGGATTCTGGAATGCAGACATAGCCAACGGTACATATGAAGATATCGCTTATGCATGGGGTCCGGAACAGACTCGCACAGAGAACAACTTCCAAGATACCGGTCACTATGACGCAAACGTCAAAGCATACTTATAATTAAAATCAAGTACCGACAAATTTCTGTCGGTACTTTTTTACTCGAAAAAGGAGAGAAACATGAAAAAGCTGAAAATCATTTTGCCGTGCGTTTTAGCAGTGCTTGTCGCTGTGGGGCTGATACTGAGACTTGAGCTTATAACCATGGGTACACCCGAAGGAAAGCTGACTTTCACGTCTGAAGGCTCGTCCTATGTATACGACCTTGACAGCGGCAAATTAGAGGAAGTGACGGTTGACGGCTACGATTCCGTTTTTTGTCTGACAGGCAGCAACAGCGAGATAGACTCGTTCTACTGTCTTGCAAGAAAGGACGATACATATTACGCTTTACACATAGAAAGCGGTGAGGAAGTATCGACTATCGAGTTATCCCGTGAACCGAAAACGGCAAAATTCGTAACGAACCGACTGATAATCGGCTTTGACGATGAAGTGAAATATTTAAGTTCCGTCAACGACGAACTTAAGCCTTTGACCGACAAAATCGGTGCAACGGCAATTCTCCCGTCCGGATACGACTCGATTCTCTGGAGCGGAACAAGCTATCGTATTTGCATAAGAAAAGACGGAAAGATGAATGTAAGCGAGGCAAAAAGAACCGAAAAGAAGTTCATACCGATATCGTACGACAGAGTTGCGATAACGGTATACGACCCCGATTACAGGAAGATATATTTCATTGATGCCGAAAGCTCGGAGATATCCGAGGCAAAGGATATGTTAAGCGGCACTTGTCCGATAGTGACCTGCGGAAAATATGTCATCAGCAAGGACATATTAGGCGATTCGGAAAGACGCAGCCTATGGCTGACCGACACCGAAAACGGCAAAGTCAAAGCAGCGGATTACGATGAGATACTGCTTAAGGCGGAGAATGTGGAGTGGGTTGTTGGACGGTAGATGTTAAAAGTGCGGAAATTCGGGTCCGTTTACAGTGGGAAGTTTTTAAAATGCAAAATGCAGAATGCAAAGTGCAAAATTGTGGGGTCGCTCCGCTCCCGATTGTATCCGCTGTGAGTTTGTTCTGACTTTTGGGGTGTTGCCCGCCGTTT
>CAYWDD010000158.1:0-4097 GCA_964456935.1 uncultured Faecalibacterium sp.
AGTGGTTGTGGTGAGATGCAAGGAAGATACCTCTGTTAACGCACTCTGCGATCCATTCCTGATGAAGGAGCATTGAGTCGTCGTTAGCGATTCTTAAGTAGAACAGTGCCGGCTCACCTGAGAATACGAGGTCAAAGCCATGCTCTTTACCTGCTGCTACAAGACCGTCTGTGAGCATAAGACCCTTCTGTCTGAACATAGTGGGTGTATCGAGTTTCTTCATCTTATTGATGGTAGCGATACAAGCTGCGAACGGAACTGCACTCATCCAGTATGAACCTGTGTATGAAAGACCCGAAACTGTGCTCTTAAGGAACTCTCTACCGCAAAGAGCTGACATATTGTAGCCGTTTGCAAGAGCCTTACAGAAGCAGATAAGGTCAGCCTTAAAGCCGAAGTAGTGGTCGGAACCTGCAAGGTCAAGACGGAAACCTGCACGAACGTCATCAATGATAAGAATGATTCCGTTGTCGTCACAGAGCTTGCGTACCTGCTGCCAGAATTCCTTTGTTGAGATCGTGTTATCGGCGAAGTTACCGTGGTTGTACGGCTGAGCGATGATACCTGCTACTTCACCCTTGTTTTCTTCTATAGCTTTCTTAAGACCGTCGATATCGTCCCAATTTACATATATATTGTTTGCAACATCTTCGGGAAGAACGCCCGGATAGTCGATCTTCTGAACAACTGCGGATACACCGTGATAGAATCCGTTGAAGAAGATGATCTTCTTTCTGTGTGTATGTGCTCTTGCTGTCAAGATAGCAGCCTGTGTAACGTCGTTACCGTTCTTTGCGAAGAATGCCCAGTCGGCGCAGTTGACTGTGTCAACCAAAAGCTCTGCGCAGTCTACCATAATCTTGCTCGGAGAGGTTGTGCAGTTGCCGAGCTTGATCTGAGCGATAGCCGCCTTGTCAACATCGGGATCGCAGTAGCCTAGAACGTTCGGGCCGTATGCGCACATATAGTCGATGTATCTGTTGCCGTCAACGTCCCAGAAATATGTACCCTTAGCCTTTTCGGAGAAGCGGGGCCACTTCTGAACGGGGATGAACTGACCTTCGGCGGGGCCAAGGTGACCGTAAACGCCTGAGGGGATTACTTTTGTAGCTCTTGCGTAAAGCTCGGAGCTTTTATCGTTGTTATATGTCGGAAAACTCATTTTAATACCCTCCTTATGCTAAGTAGAGACCGACTCTGTCAAGAATTCTGTTGACATTGTCTATCATGTTGATAAGACCGTGCATTTCGATTGTACCCTCACCGATACAGGCAACGGCGTTGACCTTTCCGTCAAACAGGTCACGGGCAAGATGAATATCACCGAACTGCATAGCAGAGCGATATGACTGCGGCTTCTGCTTAATTGTAACGAAGTGGTGATCCTTAACCTTGAGCGTAGCGCCGACGGAGTCTTTGATCGACATCTCGATGATACCGTCCGGTACAAGGTGAGCGGAGAACTTACCGATCTCGTCATGGTTAGCGATCTGTGAGATAGCGACCGTGATGAGATAGAACATGATCTTTGTGCTTATTTCAAAGAACTTTTCGTCCTTGAGGTCTTCCTCGTCGGGACGAAGATATTTTGTAAGAATGTCTGTCAAGCCTGTGAACTGCTTGAGAAGGAAGCCGATATGCTGAAATCCTTTTGAGGGGATGGGAGTTACGGTTCCGTCGATAAGGCCGTTGAACTTCTCACAAGACGAGAACGGCAATTTAACATCGCAGTCCGTGACGCCGTCTTCCATTCTGCAACGGCAGTTTTTAAATGTAAGGGTAGCACTCGGACCGCCCTTGACAGTGATGCCGATAGAAATGGGTTTCTTACCCTTTAACAATTCCTGTGCGCTTTCGTCAAGCTCACAAAGATTTTCCAAAGCGCCTAAGATACCGTAAAGGTTGATATACGCTAAGGTTTTTGCATCTGTCATGATGAATTCCTCCTTATTTTGCGGTGAGCGGCGACTCACTTTTTTACGACATACCGCAACACCTTTAGATAGTATAAGTTTATCAAAAACTAACAAAATTGTCAATGAAATATACGAAAAACATAGTATTTTTCTCAATTTTTATGTGAAATTTAAATGAAGATAAAGAAAAATAAACACTGTTGCATTTATGTCTACCATAAATGCAACAGTGAACAGCAACACAAACCAAGCCCTGATAACAGGGCTTGGTTTAATATTCGATTATTAAAGATTATTCTGCTGTGCCGCCGAAGTTTGCAACGAGCCACTCAAGAAATCTTCTGAAAGCGTCTCTGAAAAAGACGTAAGCGTCTCTAAATAAATTCCAATCCATATTAGTTCTCCTTATAAAAGCTTAGTCGATCGGATCCCACTCGCCGCCGCCGAAAATAAATACAAGCCACGAAATAAGTCTGTCAAAGAAACCGATGAAGAGGTCCCAAAGACCGATAATGTCAACACTGTCGAACATAAAATCCATTCTCCTTTCAAGAGAAAATAATTCTTAATTTTCGTCTATATTTTACACCAAACAGGTGGGTAAGTCAAGAAATAATCGACACAGTTCAATTTTTTAGTAAAAATATCCAAAAAGACAAACTCTATTTTGGCATATATGACCGCTCAATTGTAGACATGGGCGAACAGCGACACAAATTGTAGGATAATCGACATAGATGAAGATGTGTTCAAATATTTTAGTGGATGTGAGCAACCCGCCCGCAAAGCGGGCGGAGCGATGAAATCGTGTACCCCGTGCGACGAAGGAGCAGGGGGTGCCGATTTCATCGCTGAGGCGGATGTGAACAAATTCTCCTCGAAATGACAAAAAACACAGCTCTGCCCGAAAGCAGAACTGTGTTATAAATACAAATAATAAAATTCGAATTAGATCATCACTGCCATGTGAAAGTCCAAGTTTCGTCCATGCTGCCTTCAAATGAAGCTGTTCCGGTAGCACCCATAGCTTTTGCTTCGCCTGAACCTGTCATCGGGAACTTGCAATCGTAGGAATCGATGAGACCGTCTTTGTTGACGCAAATCGAAACAGTTGCGCCTGTATAGGTCATATCGGCTTTTGTGATTGTAACAAGGGGAATATCAAGGCTTGCAATGTCGAGATATCCGACTGAAGATGAATGGTACGGGGGAATGACATCAAGTGAACCGGTTTCGGGAACAACTGTAATTGTCAACTTATATCCGCCGTCGCCGTATTCTTCACTGCTTGCTACCGAGATACCGTCGGCTGTGATAGATGTTTCCTTGCCTGACGGGGGAAGAACACTCATAACTGTTGTTCCGTCGCTTGTTGCGCCGTTAACGAATGCATAGTCATTTTCTTCGGGACCTGTGAAACCGCTGACGATGCTGTTAACTGTACCCGTAAGTCTCGGAACAGAGCAGTCAACAACATTTATTGTGACATTGGTGTTCTGCTTAGCGTTGCAGTTTTGAGTCATGTTTTTGGTCTTGTTCATGGCATCGTTAAACGCCTTGGCGATTTCTTCCTTTGATTCGGGTTTTGAACTCTTAACTTCATCGGCTTTTTTAGTTGTCGATTTATCGCCGGAGTCCGACTTTGAAGTGTCATCGCTCTTATTATCCACTGTGGGAGCGGATGTCGATTCCGGAGCAGATATTGACGGTGCCGATGTAGTGGGAGTGGTTGTTGATGGAGCTGTTGTGCTGATTTGGGGTGTAACGTTTGTGGTTATTGAAGTGTTGATTGCTTTTCTTTCTCTGTAAGCGCCGATTTCGATACCCATTGCGAAAATCCAAACGCAAAGGACGATACTGACTACGATCTTAACTGTGCGGTTCATACGAATCGCTCCTTTCGAATGTTATACTTTTATATACATAGATAGATGTGACAGGTTATTACTGCACTATTTTCAATGTACTACTAAGCGTACAAAAAAAGAAGGTGTTTGTCAAGAGTTATTCTAAATAATTTATATACTATTTAAAAATTATGTATGAAAAGAGAGATTTGTTTAAGTGATTAGTTTTTTATTTTCTTCAAAATTTTCACCTTCCCTTCAGGGGCGACGAACCCCTCTGTCACAACTTCGTTGCGACAGCTTTTCCTCCGGAAACGGGCACCCTTTTGTCAGC
>CAYWDD010000159.1:0-4074 GCA_964456935.1 uncultured Faecalibacterium sp.
TCCGTCAACATCGGCATCAGTACAGATGATTATTTTGTTCCATCTGAGCGAATCGAGATTGAAAGTGGAAATATCCTTTTTGGCACTCTTTGTCTTGACCTCGACACCACAGCCGAGTACCTTAACAAGATCCATGATTATATCGCTTTTGAAAATCTTGTCATAGTCGCACTTAAGACAGTTGAGTATCTTACCTCTGACAGGCATTATAGCTTGGAAGTCCGAATCTCTCGCCTGCTTACATGAACCGAGAGCCGAGTCGCCCTCCACTATGAACAGCTCACGGCGGCTGACGTCTTTACTTCTGCAATCGACAAACTTCTGCACTCTGTTAGCCATGTCAATAGATGCGGTGAGGTTCTTCTTGATGTTGAGTCTTGCCGTTTCCGCCTTGACTCTCGAACGCATATTTATAAGCACCTGATCGGCTATCTTGTCAGCCTCAAGCTTATTTTCAATAAAGTATACCTCCAAGTTATGACGAAGGAACTCTATCATTGCCTCTTTGACAAACTTATTTGTTATAGCTTTTTTAGTCTGGTTCATGTACGAGGTTTCGGTTGAAAAAGATGACGAAACCAGCACAAGACAATCGGCAACGTCTTGGAACTTAATTTTAGAATCACTCTTTGTGTACTTTCCGGACTGTTTAATATAGGCATCTATCTGATACACAAAAGCGTTTTTGACCGCATCATCGGGTGAACCGCCAAATTCAAGCCAGCTTGAATTATGATAGTATTCGATGAGCTGCACCTTGTTTGAAAATGCAAGGGCAAAGTTCATTTTAACTCTGTAATCGGGGAGGTCCTCTCTATCTCTGCCCATTCTTTCGCCCGACCATGAGCTTACGGAGGTCATGGCATTGTCACCGACTATTTCTTTAACATAGTCGGTTATACCGTCCTCATAGTAATATTCGTAGGTTTCAAAGCCGCCTTTTACTTGATTTTTTATCTCAAATCTGACGCCTTTATTGACTATAGCCTGACGTTTGATTATTTCCTGATAATATTCAAGAGGGATATCTATTTCGGTGAAAACTTCAAGGTCGGGTTTCCATCTTATTCTTGTTCCCGTGTCGCCTCTTTTACCGTAAGGCTCTTGCTTTAAGCCGCCTATATTCCAGCCTTTTTCAAAGTGAAGATTATACTTATAGCCGTCACGCTTAACTTCGGCATCCATATATTCCGAGGCAAACTGTGTCGCACAAAGACCCAAGCCGTTAAGACCGAGCGAAAACTCATATGTTCCGCCCGAGTTTGTGCTGTACTTACCGCCTGCATACATCTGACAGAAAAGAAGTTCCCAGTTATATTTTTCTTCTTTGCTGTTATAGTCAACGGGAATGCCTCTGCCGAAGTCCTGAACTTCGATTGAGCCGTCAAGAAAGCGTGTTACGATAATTTTGTTTCCGTAACCCTCTCTCGCCTCATCTATAGAGTTTGACAAAATCTCGAACACCGAATGTTCGCAGCCGTCAAGTCCGTTCGAGCCGAAAATGACTGCCGGACGAAGTCGCACTTTGTCCGGACCTTTAAGTGCAACTATATCGTCATTACTGTAGGTTTTCTTTTTCGCCATGGTACTCTCCTTCTAATCGCAACGTCACGCAAAACAAAGTTTCAAGTTCGGACGCATAATTTTCCATATTAACACAGATTATACACTAAATGAGCTTTAAAATCAAGTGCAAAAATACCATATATTGTGAGATGTTTGGGGTGGGATCAGCGAGCGTTACGGTGGGAGCGTGTGTACTTGCGACCGCCGCAGGCGGTCGTAAGTGCCAAGCTCCCACCTGCTGCAGGAAGTTCGGTTAGTGCAAACTTGCAAGCTGCACAGACCCACCAACCAAAAAGCTGTAGCAAACCGACATTGATTTGCTACAGCTGTTATCTTATTCGTATATTGCCTTAAGCCTTTCCGCTACTGCGTTAAGGAAACCGTCAGTGTTGACGACCGTCGGTGTGACACCCTGCCAAAGACTTACTAAGTCACCGGTGATAGTTCCGCTTTCAACGGTGTCAATAGTCGCTTTTTCAAGATTGTTCGCAAAGCTTACAAGCTCATTATTCGAGTCAAGCTCTCCCCTCTTACGAAGTGCACCCGACCAAGCGAAAATGGTTGCAACCGAGTTTGCACTCGTGTCCTCGCCCTTGAGGTGCTTATAATAAAGATCCTGTATCGTTCCGTGAGCTGCCTCATATTCGTAAACACCGCTCGGTGATACCAAAACAGATGTCATCATCGCAAGCGAACCGCAAGCGGCTGAAATCATGTCGCTCATAACATCACCGTCATAGTTCTTGCAAGCCCATATGTAACCACCGTTAGACTTCATTGCTCTTGCAACGGCACTGTCGATAAGCATATAATCATATCTTATTCCGAGTTTTGCAAACTTCTCTTTATACTCGTTCTCGTAAAGCTCATCGAAAATGTCCTTAAACGTGTGATCATATTGCTTTGAAATAGTGTCCTTTGCACCGAAAAGAAGATCCTGTTTAAGATCGACCGCATAATTAAAGCAACTTTTTGCAAAGCTTTCAACAGATGAACACAGGTTATGCTGACCTGAGGCAACACCGTCTACGGCAAACTCTTTTACAAGTTGTGTCTGTTTCGTGCCGTCGGGCAAAGTCATGACAAGTTCGACCTTTGCGCCTGCCGGAACTTTAAACTCAACAGCATTATATATGTCACCGTAAGCATGACGTGCGATAGTTATCGGCTTTGACCAGTTCTTGACGCACGGCTTGATTCCTTCAACTTGAATAGGCGTTCTGAAAACCGTTCCGTCAAGTATCGCTCTTATTGTACCGTTGGGACTTCTCCACATCTTTTTAAGACCGTACTCCTCAACTCGTGCCGCATTGGGTGTTATGGTTGCACACTTAACGGCAACACCGTATTTAAGAGTTGCATTTGCACTGTCAACAGTGACTTGATCCTCGGTTTCATCTCTGTGCTTTAAGCCCAGATCGTAATACTCTGTGTTAAGCTCGACAAACGGTAAAAGGAGCTGATCCTTTATCTTTTGCCAAAGTATTCTTGTCATTTCGTCGCCGTCCATCTCGACGATCTTGTTCATTTTGATCTTTTCCATTGCAACGTCCTCGTTTATCTGTGTTTCTTAATGTCTATCATTTCCCTGCTTTTTCTTGCATCTTCGATAAAGTACTTACGAGCAAACTCTTTATTGAGCGTACCGATAAATCTGAATGCCGTCTTTACACGTCTTATCGGCAAGGGTCTGTTCCAAACCTCTTTGGGCGCCCAATACGTCGTATCGTACATCTTCATGATTTTGAGAAGATCCTTTTCAAACTTATCGTAATCGGGCTTGTTTACCGACCAACCGTTCTGTGCCACGGCAATAAAGCGTGGGAAACACATATATATCATTCTCTCAAAGTCATATACATACTCTGTCCAAATCGGAGTTTCAACACCTATGACCTTGCCGTTGACCTTATCGTCATAGCTGTAGACTTTCTTAAGAGGTGTCATCTCATAAGGATAGTCCATATAGTAATGGAAGAAATCGCTGATAATTATTCTGTTGTTGCTCTTTTCACAGAGCTTATCTTTATCCATCCAAAGCTGAATGACGTTTTCATCGCTGACGTTTCCGCCCTTTAAGCTTTCGTTCCAGCTAATGACTGTCTTGCCTTTACTTCTGAGGTACTCGCTGACTCTGTTAACAAAGTAACCTTGGAGTTCTTCTTCGTCCTTTAAGCCGAGTTCCTTTATCTTAGCCTGACACTTTTCGCAATGCATCCACTGAAGTTTCGGCACTTCATCTCCGCCGACATGGAAATATTCACCGGGGAAGATCTCGCAAAGCTCATCTAAAATATCGAAAACGACTTCATAACTTCTTTCGTTGGCGGCACAAAGAATGTCCCAGAAAACACCGGGAGTTCTCTTGACCTCAACCTTTTCACCTGTACAGTT
Source organism: uncultured Faecalibacterium sp. (assembly GCA_964456935.1). GTDB lineage: Bacteria > Bacillota > Clostridia > Oscillospirales > Acutalibacteraceae > UBA6857. Next base: position 3,961 of record CAYWDD010000159.1, read on the forward strand.
AAGACCGGGGATAGCCGCAAGAATACCCGATGCGTGACCGGGGATATCAAGTTCGGGGATAACTTCCATATGATGCTCGTGTGCGTAAGCGACGATTTCTTTCATCTGAGCCTT
>CAYWDD010000160.1:0-4069 GCA_964456935.1 uncultured Faecalibacterium sp.
ACTCTCGACCCCCACAATGCGAATGTGATGCGCTCCCAACTGCGCTACAGGCCCAAAACTTTATTAAACTGTTACTCTATTATAATACAAAATTTGAAAAAGTAAAGTCCTTATTTAAATATTCATCAATATTTTTTGTGCTGTTTCTTTGTAAACTTAAAGCGGCGAACCTCAGTCCGCCGCTTTTGTCTTTTACCAAACTATGTCGTAAACGAGCATATCGTTTGTAAGTCTTGCACTGCCTGTGATATCCGTGATGAAGTGGATGTCAGCGTCAATGTCTATGTTTGCATGGTGAGTTATCGAAACTACCTGATCGTTTGTCGGGTTGTATACGCACTCGAATGTGCAGTCACGATATGTAAGGTCAAAGCTGTTGCACTTTGCACCGGTCATCTTTTCAACCTTATTTACTTCAACCATGATGTCATCTCTGTTACCCGGCATTAAAACAGCTCCGTGGTAGCTTGTTGATTCGGTTGCCCCTGCCGCAAGAGGTGCGGGGTTCTTCTCATCTTCAAGGCTGAACGATAACTTGTATGTTCCGTCACCGTTGTCTGTACAGGTAGCATTCTTAACAGTGCTGAAATCCTTAAGAAGTGAGCCTTCCTCCATGCCGTAAATGGGGATCTCGTTGATGATGTCCGCATATCCCTTTTCACGAACGACCGTAGCCGCATCGCTGTCCTCTTTTGTCATGTAGTTGTCGGCAAAGCCTAAAAGCTTGTTGACAAGATTGCTGCTGAACTGACGTGACTCTTCGGGAAGTGCCTGATATTCTTTCTTTGTGTAAGCCGGCTTTTCCTGCTTGAACTTCTTGACTACTTCGCCGTACTTTGTGACGATTTCTTCGGCTGTCTGAGGCATTGCGTTACTGTCTGACTTGCCGCTGTCCTTGTCGGCTTTGGGTGCGTCTGCCTTGGCGTCGTCTTTCTTTGTGTCCTGTGATGCCGTACTGTCGGGTTGCGCTGTCTGCTGTGCCTGAGTGGTCTGCTGTGTGGTTTGCGGAACGTTTGCGTTTGCCGCAACAGAACCTGAATTAGATGCCGAACCGTCATATTTAACGGTAATTATAGCCTCGTATTCATTCGGGAATATCTGAACGACTAAAAAGCACGCAAGAACGATCGCAAGGGCTGTGACAAAAATTTTCTTTTTCATGATTTGACCCCCTGAAATTTAATGTACTGTTGGTATTATTCTACGGGCAGGTTAAAGCAGTGCATATGAATGGATCTCATAAGTCTGAATCCCTCTACTGCCTTAGCTCTTGTACCCTTTGCAAAATACTGCTGCTGGAATCTGATGACCGACATAAGGATCGGGTCTGCCTGTGAAACGTGGCAGGCAATCGACTTCATCTTTGTTTCTTCAAAGTCGCTGATATCTACCTTGTAATTAGGCTTATCCGTATAATAGAAACCGATGTTCGGTACATCGTATGTATCTGTCCTTAATTGACCGTTGTCAAGTTCGGGATAAAATTTACAAGATGCATCCATGCAGGCGTACTTAACAGCCTCACCGACCTTGATGTGATCGGAGTGACACTCGTTGATAAGACTCGGATCTGCGGTAATAACGAAGTCGGGCCTTATTTCTCTGATGACTTTGCAAATATCTCTGGAAATGTCGTGCACCGACGCTGTGGTCTTATCGGCATAACCGAGGAAACCGGCATTCTTCATTCCGAGGAAAGCCTCAGCACTCTTAGCCTCTTTCTGGCGGAGAGTTTCGATCTCGTTTTCCTTGCCGACATATTCGGGTACGGCATATCTGTCGTCCGTAACGGTCAGCTCGTAGCACTCAACACCTCTGCTGATAAGCCAAGCGATAGTGCCGCCTGCTGCGATCTGGTTATCGTCCGGATGAGGCTGAACGAAAAGCACCTTTTTCGCATTTCTCAATGACGGCGGTGCGCACATAAACGGAGCTGCCGGTGTAAGAGCATTCAGAGCGGCTGACTCCATATCGAATTTTTTAGAAGCGTTTCTTTTGTTTTTTTTGAAATCAAATAACATAATGTATTCCCCCTTAAAGGATATTTTACAACATTTAAAAGAGAAAATCAACCGAAAATGAACAAAATATAGAAAAACTAGGTGTTAGATGTTAGACATTAGTGCTTTGAACTCAGCACTCTTTCAACTTTCCTCTGTAAGCAAACCTAAAGCCAGCACAATAATTTTGCATTTTGCCCTTTGCATTTGCGAACGACAGTGAGCAGAAATTTTACCGTCTAACCTCCACCCCAAAGCACATTATTCCTTTCGGTGTTATGTCTATCACACCGTATTTTCCGTCACGCAGGCTGCCGGGGTTGAATATGTGTATTCCGTCATAATAGTCGATATATGGTTCGTGAGTGTGACCGAAAAGAGCTATTTGTGCCTCTTTTTCACGGGCGGTATAGTACAAAACTTCAGGTCCGAACTTGACGCGCTCCATATAGCCGTGAGTTATATAGATCCGCTTTCCTCCTATAGATTCTATTCGGTACGCAGGAAGATCCGATGAAAAATCGCAGTTTCCTTTAACACGGATAAATTTCCTGTCAGAATAAAACGCAACGAGGTCATCTATGTCGCTTGCACCGTCACCAAGATGAATTATATATTTAGCGTCGGGTTGTTGCTCTATAGCAAGCGAGGGACTGTACCTGTCACCGTGAGTGTCAGACATAACGAGTATTCTCATACATATTCGTCCTTTCGTGTGAATATTATTTATTATATAATATCACAAAAATGAGGCGATTGCATGAAAAATGACAAATTTAATGAATTTATCGAAAAAGCACAGTCCGAATGCGGAGATTCACCCGATGCCGTCAATGATTTTATTAACCGTACCCTCACCCCCGAGCAGGTGGCAAGGTTCGGTAAACTCCTCAACGACCCGCAGCTTATAAGCCGCCTGATGTCAAGCGAGCAGGCAAAACAGCTAATGGAGAAATTTCAAAACAAGGAGGGGTAAGTGTGGATATCGGTGACATACTTTCGTCTTTGAGTGCCGACGATATAAAAAGCTTGCAAAATATCGCATCTTCTCTTTCGGGCAGTATGCAAAACGATTCTCAAAACTTTAACGTACCCGAAATGAGTTCTTCCGTAAACGGTGTTGCTCCGAAGGAACAGTCGCATCAAACACCGCAAACAAGTCCGTCGGGGTCGAATAGCGGACTTGGGGGTATGGGGTCACTCGGAGATATAGCCGAAATAATGTCAAAGCTTTCATCTTCGGGAAACGACCCACGCTGTCAACTGATAGCGGCACTAAAACCTATGCTTTCGCCCGAAAAACAGCAAAGAGCCGATGAGGCGGTCAGAATACTTAAGTTGCTTGACCTTTTGCCTGTACTAAAAGATTCGGGAATATTGAAAGGAGTGCTTGGACAGTGACGGAATATTCATACAGCGACCTTGTGAAGATGCAGGATCAGGCTATCCGCCGTGTAAAGGAGATGCAGGAGAGGGCAAGACTGACGGTAAAAGAAAACCCGATACCCGAACTCGGTGTGCCTGCGAGTGACAACACCGAAATCGAGAAGAAACCCGAACGTACCGAAAAAAGGGAAAAGCCGAAAGAAAAAGATGTCAAACCGAAATCGGACGACCGACATGAAGTACACAAAAAAATAGATCCCGATGTTGCGGTACTCCTGCCTTTGATCATGCTTTTAAGCCGTGAAAACGCAGACAATATGCTGATGATAGCCTTGCTGTACATATTAGCGTGATTGACAGAACGCAAAAAATGAGGTATCATTAAAAGAGTAAAACTCATTAAAAACAAAGGAATCGAGGTAAAAAATATGTTCGTTTACAAGCCGAAAGGTGTATGTTCAAGAGAAATAAGAGTGGAACTTGACGGTGACATAGTAAAAAATGTCGAGTTTGAGGGTGGCTGCAACGGAAACACAAAGGGTGTGGCAAGCCTTGTCAAAGGAATGAAAGCCGATGAAGTTATTGACAGACTCAGCGGAATAAAATGCGGTTTCAGAGGCACATCATGTCCCGATCAGTTGTCAAAAGCGATAAAGGCGGCACAGGAAAGCTCGCTATCGCTC
>CAYWDD010000161.1:0-4066 GCA_964456935.1 uncultured Faecalibacterium sp.
CCCCGATATGCTTGTCGAAACCGAAATAACATCTGAATTTTCTGTCTTAATTTCGAGCTTATTGAGATAAGCCGTAATAAGGTGTTTTCTTCTGACGTTATCGTCGGATTCGGTTTTTTCGTATGTGCTTTGAGTGAAATTCGTTGCACAAAACGGCAACTTTATTTTGTTGAGTACGGCAAAACTTTCCGCACTTGTAATTTCGCTGTTCTCGTTTTTATCTGTAGTACCGAAAGGAATATCAAAGGCGAAAACCGACAGTTTTGCACTGTTACTTGATGAAATGTAGCGTCTTTCTTCGCTTGATTTTAAGTTCTGCGATATACTTACGGTATGTTCTGCGGTTATCTCGCCTCTAGCCTCAACGAAATCAAGTGCGTTATCGTAGTATTCAACTATACCGCTAATCAGAAGATCGCCCTTTTTAACTCCGCTTTTAACCGTTTCTACAGGTGTACCCGAATATGTTTTCATCGTTTTTATAGTTCCGTCAAATGCGGCAACTATGTTACACGGCAGTCCGTCTGTCATGCTGTCGGTTTTCTTCGTTTCTCTTACCTCTATCTCGGCACACATTCCTTCAAGATTCAGCGATACCCATATTATTTTGCCGTTTGCGTTCGACAAAAATTCTTCCTGTACCTTAAGAATGTCAATATCTTTTTTCTTTGTTCCGATTTTGACTCCGAGCTTTTCAAACTCCCCTATTATCTCGCTGTCAAAAACATTTTCGTTACCCTTTACACATACGCTCCAAATCCGTGTACTCATAAAGGAAATGAATATGAACACCGCCGCTAATCCTGCAACAAGGAAAACTCTGTTTCGGTTTCTTCTGATAACAAACGGAAGTCCGAACCGTCCGTGTACTTTAGTTTTCATACCGGATTGTTCGGCTGCTTTCTTGATTTCAAAATAGTATTCTTTTTTAGTGAAGAAAAACATATCTTTCCCGACATAACTTATTTCCCAAATAGGTATATTCTTTGCTGTACATATATTTATAAAGCGTTCGGAAAAGCCGTCACTCGCCTTAACACTGATATAGCCTTTGAAAAAGTTGATTATCTTAACAAGCATATCCGACCTCATGACGAAAAATCCATTGAAATTATCGTTCCCTCGACAACTATCTTGTCATCGGAAAGTGTCTTTATGCAAAGTCCCTCTCCGCAAAATCTTAAACACAGCTTTCCTATGTTCAGCCGAACGCAACACGGTGTGTACTCAATGATTCCTTTTGCACCGTCGATTATCGCTCTCCTGTTATCTGTTACCGAAATCTCCGTACAGCCGAAAGATTGTGAAAACGAACTGTTTTTTATATTCTGAACAGCAAAATCATATCTTCGCATACTTATTCCTCCGAAAAAAATCTTACTCAATTCTATGAACCGATAATATAAAAAATACTTTTTCGTCATATCATTCACTGTGGGGTGAAACAAATGAAGACTTCTTTTTCGATTGATGATATTAAAAAAGCGGCAGATACGCTTAAATATTCCGTTCTCGTATTTATTTGTCTTTCGTTTTGCATACTGCTGACAGTTTATGCACCGCAGAGCAAAAGCGGTGTATCACAGGCTTTGGTGATTTGCTCTAAAACCGTTATACCGTCACTGTTTCCGTTCATGTTTTTATCGGGATTCATGACGCAAAGCGGCATTTTCAACATAAAAGTACGAATCTTTGAAAAGATGTCAAATTTCCTGTTCGGACTGCCTCAATGTGCGTTGGGAGTGTTTTTTATAAGTGCATTGGGAGGCTATCCCGTCGGTGGAAAGATGACGAAACAGCTTTATGAAAACGGATATCTGACCCAAAATCAAGCACAAAGACTGTTGCTTTTTTGCGTAAATCCCGGACCTGCGTTTGCCGTGAGCATCGTGGGATTGTCACTTCTGGGAAACGTCAAACTCGGATATATCCTATATTTTTCCGTTTTGATTTCAAATATTATCATAGCTTTTTTAACAAGATTTATCGCAGACAGTGAAATTGCAGTCACCGTACCGAATGAAAAGACGGATCTTTATTCTGCTTTTGTTCGTTCGGGGTCGGCAGCCGCAACGTCTATCGTTTCCGTCTGCACATTCATCATCATCTTTTCATGCTTTGAAAACATCTTATCAAGCTTAATAAATAATGATACCGTGACAGATGTTTTATCCGGTACGTTAGAAGTCACGACAGGTTGTGAGCGGCTTGCTCGGTTTTCAAGCGTTCCTCTGCTTTCGGGTGTCACGGCTTGGGGCGGAATATCGGTTCACTGTCAGATATCCGACTGCATTAAGAAAACAGGTCTTGACCTTAAGCTGTTTTTAACTTCGAGGATACTTTGCGCAGGACTTTCGTCTGTGATAAGTGATTTACTTTTAAAAGCGTTTCCGACCGAAGTTTCGGTTTTTGCACCTAAAAGCATCGTTTCTTCTGCCGCAAGCGAAACGTCTTTTCCGATAAGCGTTGCCATGCTTTTGACTTGCTGTGTGTTTCTCATAGGCGATTACTCATTCAATTCACGGCGTAAATATTGAAAATGGGAATCGGATATGGTATACTAATCACCTACAACCAAAGCAAAGGAATGTTGCAATTGAAACAAAAGCTTATTGATAAAAATGCTTACGGTAAAGTATGCGAAAACTGTTTTCACGGCAGGCTTTCGGCTGACGGTGACAGGATACTGTGTGTAAAGCAAGGGATAATGAAACTTGACTCAACTTGTCGGGAATATAAATACGACCCACTGAAAAGACGTCCGAAAAGACCTAAAAAACTTACGAATTTCAGTGCAGACGATTTCAAACTTTAAGGAGGAAAAATTATGTATCTTTGTTTTAAAGAACCTGCATCGTATAACTATCTCGGTTGGGAAAGACAAGCTCTTCCTCTGGGAAACGGCAAGATCGGAGCAAAAATTTTCGGCGGAGTGCAGTGTGAACTTATACAGTTTAATGAAAAAACGCTTTGGTCGGGCGGCAGTGAAATTGACGGATTCGACTACGGAATAAGCAATCCCGACAGCGGCAAGGCATTTAGAGAGATACAAACTCTCCTTGATAAGGGCGATCGAAAGTCGGCTTTAAAAGAGATGGACAAGCTCAGAGGAAACGAAAACGGTTTCGGCTCTTTTCAGTCGTTTGGAAACATATATATTAACTTTAATTCCGAAGTTCCTACACAACAGGGGGCATATATTCGTGACCTTGATCTTGAAACAGGCTCTTGCATGGTTTCGACAAGCAAGGGAAAGGTCGGACAGAACAGGCACTTTTTTATAAGCTATCCCGATAACGTTCTTGTAGGACAGATCGAGGCTTACGGTGAAGAAACTCTTGATTTTACTTTGTCACTTCAGTCCGAACAAAACGGAGTCGTCACATATGAAAACGGTGAGACACATCTTAAAGGCACTGTAAACGGCAACATAGGTGACGGCAAGCCGAAAAGTAAGAACGCAAACTCACTTAGATACGGCTGTGTAATAAAGGTCATTCCCGGTCAGGACGGTCAGGTAACAAGCGGTGAAAACGGAATAACTGTCACAGGCTGTTTTAAAGCTATGATACTCATGAGTTGTGCGACAGATTACGCTAACGTATATCCCGAATTCAGACGTGATGCCGATCCGTTTAAAGAAAGTCTTGAGTGCATAAAAAAAGCGTCCGAAATGACGTTTAATCAGCTTTTCAAAAGACATCTTGACGACTACAAGCCTCTTATGAACAGAGTTAAGCTTAACATAGGTCAAAGTGAGCTGACCCAAACGACAGACTCACTTTTAAAGGGATATTCAAAAGGAAGAAACAGGCCCGAAATCGAAAGTACGCTCTTTGACTACGGAAGATATCTTCTTATTTCATCTTCCCGTGACGGCTCTCTCCCGGCTAATCTTCAAGGTGTATGGAATTCGATAAACAATCCCATTTGGAACAGCGACTATCATCTTAACATAAATCTTCAGATGAACTATTTTCCTGCGTTTACAGCTAATCTTTCGGAAACAACACCTCCCCTGCTTTCGTTTGCGGAAGGCTTAAGAAAGCCCGGACGTTATGTAGCA
>CAYWDD010000162.1:0-4023 GCA_964456935.1 uncultured Faecalibacterium sp.
AAAAATGCAGATGGCTTTGTGAAAATCACAGAATTAAAGCCGAGCCATAGAACAAAAATTGTTGCTTCTATTTGTGAAGAATGCAAGACGGTTAGTTTTAAGTATTAAAACTAAATGAAACCGATAATTTAATAAGCAACAAAAAACATCGTAGAAATACGGTGTTTTTTGTTGCCTGAAAGCTTACCGTTCTATGCATAACCACAGATTAGTACACTAACAAATGCAATATGGCGGCACAGCCTTCGCTGTGCCGCCATAAATACTTTCTTATCGCGCCTGTGATAATGAGGAGCTTTTAAGTTTTTATTTCTTTGTCGATTCTAATTCTGCTTTCTTATCGTAATTTCTGTTGATGAAGTAAATTACGAAGTTAGCGGAAACCATAACAAGGTTGAGTATGTATACCACAAGAACATAGTTGATCGTACCGGAGATTATTTTAGCTGAAATTCCGGCAACATAACCGAGTATAATGAGTATCGTAAACGATAAGCTCATGTTCTTTGCACTCTTTGCCTTTGCGTTTTTGTAAGCATTCATCGGCCATGAAAAGCCAAAGCAGACAAGCATTATTGTTTCTAAAATCTGTGCCATAATGTGTTCCTTTCGATTATATCTTTTTATATTTTTCAAGTGCTATGTCGTAAAGATTTGTTCCCTCGCTGTCTATAACAACGATAACGGGGAAGTTTTCGACATAGAGCTTGCGTATAGCCTCTGCACCGAGGTCGTCATAAGCTATGACTTCCGACGACTTAATACACTGCGAAAGGAGCGCACCTGCACCGCCGACTGCCGCAAAATAAACAGCCTTGTTGCGTATAATTGCATCGCTGACTTCCTTAGTTCTTCTGCCTTTGCCTATCATTCCCATAAGTCCGAGGTCGAGAAGTTCAGGCGCATACGGGTCCATTCTGCCTGCCGTTGTCGGACCTGCACTTCCTATGGGTCTGCCCTCTCTTGCAGGTGAAGGACCCATATAATAGATAACATTTCCTTTTACGTCAAACGGAAGTTCTTCACCGTTTTTGAGAGCCTCGTCCATTCTCTTGTGAGCGGCATCTCTTGCGGTATAGACCGTACCGGTAAGATAAACATAATCACCCGTGCGAAGTGATGCGGCATCTTCTTTGCTTAAAGGCACATTAACTTTTCTATCCATATCGTCACCTCATATCTCTCTGACTGCGTGTCTGTTAACGTGACAGCAGATGTTTATAGCTACAGGTAAGCCTGCTATGTGCGTTGCGTAGGTGTTGATGTTGACTGCCAAAGCCGTCGTTGAGCCGCCAAGACCGCCGGGTCCTATTCCGCTCTTGTTTATGGTATCGAGAAGTTCTTCTTCAAGCTCTCTTATGTGCGGAAGTTCTGAGTGTTCGGAAACGTTGCGAAGAAGTGCTTTCTTTGCAAGTAAGGCACACTTTTCAAACGTACCGCCTATGCCTACACCGACAACCATCGGAGGACAAGCATTCGGGCCTGCATCGTTTACCGCTGTAAGCACTGCCTTTTTAACTCCCTCAACACCGTCAGCCGGTGTGAGCATGAAGATACGGCTCTTGTTTTCACTGCCGAATCCCTTAGGTGATACGGTTATTTTCACCTTGTCACCGGGAACTATCTCCGTGTGAAGTATAGCCGGAGTGTTGTCTTTAGTGTTGACTCTCAAAAGAGGATCGCCTACAACAGACTTTCTTAAGAATCCGTCAACATATCCTCTGCGTACACCCTCGTTTACTGCCTCTGTCAAGTCGCCCCCTACAAGGTGAACGTCCTGACCGATTTCGAGGAATACAACTGCCATACCTGTATCTTGACAAATGGGGATCATTTCTTTTCCTGCGATATCGAGATTTTCCTGGAGCTGTTCGAGTATCTGCTTTCCTAAGGGAGCTTCTTCTGTGTTCTTCGCATTTTCAAGTGCCGCTTTCATGTCGGGCGTCAGATAATGCGTAGCCTCAATGCACATTTCCTTTAAGTTGGAAGTGATAAGTTTGACATCAATTTCTCTCATTTTTTACACCTCATCTGTTTTCAATGTTTCTCTTGCTTCCGTGTGTATATGTCGGAAGAAGTAACGGGGAAACGCTGTCTATTTCAACTCCGGCTTTCTTCATTTCAGCCTCGAAGTCATAGATATGTCCGAGTGTGAGTTCGCCTGTGATTTCGGTACTCTTGGATTTTTCGGCTGCGTGCTTACCTGCGTTTCTGCCGAAAACGATAATGTCGAGAAGTGAGTTACCCATAAGTCTGTTCTTGCCGTGGATACCGCCTACAGCCTCACCTGCGACAAACAGGTTTTCAAGGTCGCTCATGCCGTCGGGATCAATTCTGATACCACCGTTTTGATAGTGGAGAGTGGGATAAACAAGTATCGGCTCTTTTCTCATGTCGATACCGTATTCAAGGTACATTCTGAGCATTGCAGGAATACGGCTTTCTATTGTGCCTTCACCGTGTATCATCTCTATCATCGGTGTGTCAAGCCATACACCGTGACGTGTGCTTGAAGTAGGAACACCCTTGCCGTTTGTGGCACATTCTCTGATTATGCATGATGCCGTAACATCTCTTGTTTCAAGCGGATTCATGAATGCAACACCGTCAACGTTTACAAGCTGTGCGCCGAGTGAACGAACTTTTTCTGTAACCAATGCACCGTAAATCTGTCTGGGGAATGTAACACCTGTCGGGTGGTACTGCATGGTGTCTGCGTAGAGAAGGCTTGCACCTGCTCTGTAAGCCAAAATCAAACCGTCAGCTGTTGCACCGTAGTGGTTAGATGTCGGGAAATCCTGATAATGAAGTCTGCCTGCACCGCCTGTTGCGATGATGACGGTCTTTGCTCTTGCGATAAGTATTTCGCCCGTTTCCATGTTTTCAAGCACTGCACCCGAAACCTTACCCTCGGCATCTTTGATAAGCTCAATAGCCGCCGTATAGTCAACAACGGGGATATCTCTGTTCCAAACTTCGTCACGAAGAACTCTCATTATCTCAGCACCCGAGTAGTCCTTACAAGCGTGCATTCTCTTTCTTGAAGTACCGCCGCCGTGAGTTGTTATCATAGTGCCGTCCTCTTCCTTGTCGAACATAACACCGAGTTCGTTAAGCCACTTAATAGATCCCGGAGCGTCCATTACGAGCTTTTTGAGAAGTTCGGGTACGTTAAAGAAGTGACCGCCGCCCAAAGCGTCAAGGTAGTGCTGAGCCGGTGAGTCGTTTTCTTTGTCGGCAGCCTGAATACCGCCCTCAGCCATCATCGTGTTTGCATCGCCCAGACGAAGTTTTGTTACTATCATCGTCTTAGCACCTGCCGACTGAGCCTCGATAGCAGCAGATGCACCTGCTCCGCCACCGCCTATTATGAGTACGTCAACATCGTAATCGATCTTATCAAGGTCTATGCTTTTTCCGCTTATTCTGCTCTGACCCTGAAGAAGATGACAAAGCTGTTTCGGTACTTTCTGACCCTTGTTCGGACCGACCTTGAGTACCTCAAAGCCGTCCTCTCTGAAGTCGGGGTGATATTGCTTTAATAATTCCGATTTTTCTTCGGCAGACATCTTTCTAAGCTCCGCGTGAAGTCTTTCTTCTCTTGACGCTTCAACCTTTTTAATTGAATCAAGCATTTCCTGTGTCAGCATTTTTCTACCCCCTTATTTCTCGATATCTCTGTGGTTATATAACTCTTTAAGCTCCTCGATAGGTTTCTGCATAACCTGTTCGATAAGCTGTTCGTATTCGCCCTTTTCTATCTCCTCGACTCTCTTTGTCAAGTGCTTTGATTCGGGTGCGATATACTTACCTGTAAGACGTCTTGCAAGAACTGCGACCTGCGGATGTGAAATACCGGCAGGACATCTTGAACTGCAAACACCGCAAGCAACACAGTCGAAAGATTCCATAGCGCACTTTTCATACTCGCCACGCTGTGCGTATGCTATGTACTGCATAACGGAAAGTCCCTGTGTACATGACTTTGTACAGGCATTACAACCGATACAGCTGTAAATTTCG
>CAYWDD010000163.1:0-4019 GCA_964456935.1 uncultured Faecalibacterium sp.
ATGTTACAAACGGATTTGATGTAACTCGGGTGGGGTGCCGGGGCGGAGGGGCGGCAAGCCTGCCTTTAGCAGAAAATTATGTGGCGGGCGGTAGGCTGAAAGTCAGCAGGGACTTACAGCGGATATGATAGCGTCGCAGACCCACTGAGCGGACGAGAGGGGCATCGAACCCCTCTCGTCCGCCGAAGGTCGTGGGTGCTTCCGGCACCGCTTCACACCGACGGTGTGAGGCGGTACACGTCCGCACCCACCGTCCGCAAGCGAACAGCTCATCTCAAAAATTTTTCAAAAACCTATTGACAAATACAATACTTCGTGTTACGATGTATTACGCAAAGGGAGGTATTCTATGGATACTCAATTAAAACGTGGGCTTTTGGACGTGTGCGTTTTGGCGGCTATTAAGACAAAGGATTCATACGGATATCAGATAATAAAAGATATGAAACCTTATATCGAAATGTCCGAGTCAACGCTTTACACGATACTTAAGCGACTGGAGTCGGCAAATATGCTGACAGTTCATACTGCCGAGCATAACGGCAGATTGCGAAAATACTATCATATTACATTAAACGGACTGAAACGTATTGACGATTTTAAAAATGAATGGCAAGAGATAGAGTCAATATATCAGTTTGTAACAAGAGAGGATGAGTACAGTGAATAAACAAGAATTTCTTGCAACACTTGCAAGCGGTTTGAACGGCTTACCGCAAAACGATATTAACGAAAGACTTACTTTTTACAGCGAAATGATAGATGACCGCATGGAAGAGGGTCTGAGCGAGCAGGAGGCAGTTGCACAAATAGGTTCTGTGGAAGTCGTTATAGCACAGATAATGTCCGAAGTGCCGCTGTCTAAAATCGTCAAAGAGAAAGTTAAGCCCAAGCGGAATTTAAAAGTATGGGAAATAGTGGCATTGATAATAGGATCACCTGTGTGGTTGTCACTTCTTTTGGCCGCAACTGCGTTCGTACTTGCGATATATGTCTTGATTTGGTCAGTGATCGTTGCGGCATATGTTGTCGATGCGGCTATTTTGGTCTGTGGCGGTGCATCAGTCTTTGCGGCTTACATATTCGGCTCTGCCTTTAACTTCCCCGGCGTAGGCTGTGCGGTAGGTGCGGCAATGGTGTGCGTAGGAAGTTCGGTATTGTTGTTCTTCCTGTTCAATCAGTTGACAAAATTCGTCGTTTTCCTTACCAAAAAATCAGGTATGGCAATTAAATCGGCACTCGTAGGAAAGGAGAAATTAACATGAAAACAGCTAAAAAAGTAATAATCATATTATCTGTAGTCTTGGTAGTCGCAGGTCTTATAGTAGCGACAGTATCTTTCGCCATGGTTGATTTTGATATAAAAAAGCTTTCGTCTGTTGCATACACGACCGAAAGCTATCAGATTGACGAACCGTTTAAAAAGATAGATATAGACAGAACGTCAGCACAGATAAACTTTGAGATATCGGACACAAGCTACTGTTATGTCGAATGCTACGGTGTGGAACAGGCACAAAGCGATGTCAGAGTCGAGAATGAAACGCTGAAGATACACCGGTCACAGTACAAGGACGGATATAAGAAATTCGGAGTTTTCTTTGAAGAAGAAACGGTTACTGTATATCTTCCTCTTAATAAGTACAAGGAACTTGACATTAATGTTTACACGGGTTATATTAAAATACCGCAGAGGCTTTCATTTGACGATATCAAGATAACCACCGAAACGGCAGCTGTTGATTTTTTAAGCAGTGATTCGGGTGAAGTAAAAATCGAAACTGTATCGGGAGAAGTCTATGTTGGCAATGCAAAGGCTGACAAATTGGAAATCCAAACTCAAATAGCCGCAATCACTGTAGACGGTACGCAGGTAAAAGACGAACTTGAAATCGAAACGACCACAGGTGAAGTAACACTTGAAAATGTAGACTGCGATGAGTTAGAGATAGATGCCGAAATCGGAGAAACCTACTTAACTCGTGTGACTGCGACAGATAAGTTTTCGCTTTACAGCGCAGGGGGAGATATTACGCTTAACGACTGCGATGCAAAGGAGATAAAAGCTCGCACAACTACAGGCGACTTTACGGCAAGTTTGCTTTCGGATAAGACTTATTCGGTGCAGACACGAACGGGAGAAGTTGACATTCCCGAAACGTCAAGAGGCGGCAAGTGCCAAGTTGAAACCGGGTCGGGAGATGTAAGAATATCGGTATCAAAGTAAGAGAAAAATGTTCAGTCCGTCGCAAGCCAAACGGTTTGCGACGGATAGTTGTTTAATAAGCTCTTGTTCACAGTGGGAAGTATTGTCGCTTGTCGTGCCGCAGGCACGACAAGCGACAATTTGAATTTCGGTTTTCACAGCCTTCAGGTTTGTATCTTAGCCATGTTTCAGCAGCGGGCGGAAGTTCGGCACCGTGCAACGGCACACGAACTTCCGCCTTAAGCTCCGCTCACCGCCTACGGCGGTCGCTCCGCTGACCCGACCTAACTTATTATAACTTTAACAAATTTTCTTCCCCAACCCCTTGACACTCGATAATACATGAGTTATAATAACGCTGTACTTGGGCGTACCGCATCAAGGACAAGCTTAAATGAATACAGACTTCAGGGGTGCCGATGAAATTCGGCTGAGATTAAGGCTGATTGCCTTTGACCCTTTAACCTGATGCCGATAATGCGGCCGTAGGGAGAAAAGATCTTAACGCCGATGAAGTTGTTTCATTGAGCGTTATTTATTTTTTCAGGAGGTCTTATCATGACAAAACAATCAAAAACTTTTCGCTTGACGGTCACTGCCGTCATGATAGCACTCGGTACGGTGCTGTCAATGTTAAAACTTTACGCTCTGCCGTTCGGCGGTTCTGTGACATTCTTCTCCATGTTGCCGCTGTTGATGGTCGGCTATATGTTCGGAATGAAGTGGGGCTTGTTTTCGGGCTTTGTTTACGGTGTACTCCAGTGTGTGTTGGGTGCATTGACAAGTACACCCTTTGCATCGCAAAGTGCGATAAACGTAGTGTTCATAATTCTCCTTGACTATCTCATCGCTTTCACCGTTATAGGTACGGCAGGTATGTTCAAGAATAAAATCAAGAACACAACGGTATCGTTTGCGGTAGGCTCGGTTGTTGCAATGCTCCTTCGCTTTGCAGCTCACTTCGTTTCGGGTGTTCTCTTCTTCGGAACATGGGCAGAGTGGTACTTCACACAGGAAGGTTTCCCGGCATGGGGTCAGAAGATACTTGATTCGTTTGGCGGCTTAAAGCTCTCGCTTATTTATTCGTTCATCTACCAAGCATCATATCTTGTACCCGAAATTATAATCACCGTCATAGTCGGTGTAGTAGTAGTCAGTGTTAAACCGATAAAGAAATACCTTGTCGGTGAAAATACACAGTAAAGTGGCATAAAATAATATGGCAGCCGCAAATCGGTTTTGATTTGCGGCTGCCGTATTTTAATTTACTTTCTCATCAGTTAAGCTCAACTGTGATATCATACTGCGGGAGGTATTCGCCTGTTGCGAAAACTCTTGCTCTTGCTATGATTCTGTCCTCATAAACTTCGAATACATAGCCCTGACCGTCCTCTTCACAACCGTTGTCGTTGTTGCAAGCGATTGTCGGAAGATTGATTGACTTGAATGTGCCGTAATCTTCGTATGTGTATTCACCGAAACCTGTGTGAAGATGTCCTGTTATGTAGATAACGTTGGTGTACTTATCAAAAATAGCCTTAACATCATTTGACTGGTCGCCTATAGAGCCTGCATCGAAAATAGCGGGTGAACCCCATGTACCGGGTAAGCCGTGAGTCTTTTTAAGCGGCTGATGATTGATAACGAATACGGGCTTGCCGCTGTCTTGTGTTGATGCTATCTCGCTGTCAAGCCATGCAAGTTGTTCGTCACTGTACCAACCCTCTTCAAACTCTGGTCGGGCGCTGTGCATAACGATGAACTGCTAGCCGGTGATTGGGGGCGGGTAGTTGAGATGATGGTTTTCAAGCTT
>CAYWDD010000164.1:0-4011 GCA_964456935.1 uncultured Faecalibacterium sp.
TCTCCTGTAGGAGAGGTGGCACGGCATAGCCGTGACGGAGAGGTTTTGCTCACTGCGTTCGCAAATGCAAAGTGCAAAATTGTTGTGCTGACTTTTGGTTTGTTTACAAAGGTAAGTTGCAATAAAAATCAAAAGTCATGTAGCTTTCCGCTGTGCAGCATTTTAAAGTTCGCACGTCTAATGTCTAAAATCTAATGTCTAACATCTATTTTATCACCGATTTCGCTTTGTTTAAAGTCCAAATTGAAAGTTTTTTTCGACTTTGTTCGCAATGTGGAAAACTTTGTGGAAAACTTGCAAAACTCTATGGAAAAGGCTTGCAAAACTCTGTGGAAAACATGGAAAATGCAGTCAAAAAGTAACTTTCACCAAAATTTCAATCAAAACTTTGGTGAAAGCTACAAAATTTAAATTTGTTTTAGTTGTATCTGCGAATTAAATTTGCTTGAATTTTTTGCTTATTTGCCTACGCAGAAGTTTCTGAACACTTCGTTGACTACGGTTTCACTCGCTCTTTCGCCCGTAAGCTCCAAAAGTGCCTGAACCGCACAGTCGGCACTGACGTTTACCGCATCGAGTGTCATTCCGAACTTTAATGCGGATATCGCCTCTTCAAGACACTCCTTTGCCTTGACTGCCGATGCTCTTTGCCTTTCCGTTGTAAGCATTGCCGCAGATGTGTCCACCTTGTCTGTACCCAAAATTTCTTCGACTGCCGTTTTCAGTTCGCTGTATCCGCTCCCCGTTTCGGCTGAAATTTTTACACATCTCTTTATCGAGCGTGTTACCCTTTCTTCGTCAAGCTTTTCTTCAAGGTCGCTCTTGTTTATTACGGCTATACAGTTTTTGCCCTCACAATAGCCGAGTATTTTCTCGTCCTCTTCATCGAGTGACTGTGAGGAATCGAACACGGCTAAAATGAGCGACGCTCTTTCAAGCTTTTCTCTTGCCATAGTGACACCTATGCTTTCAACTTCGTCCATTGTGTCGTGTATTCCGGCTGTGTCGGCTAAACGTAAGACTACATCTCCGAGTCGAACGGTTTCCTCGACCACATCTCTTGTCGTACCGGCAACACGGGTGACTATCGACCTTTCATAACCTGTGAGCATATTCATCAGCGTTGATTTTCCGACGTTCGGCTTTCCGACTATCGCTGTTTGTACACCCTCAGTTATTGCTTGTCCGGCATCGAATCCCGAAAGTAAGGTTTCGAGCGAATTTTCGGCTTTTGTCAGTCTTTCCTCTATCTCGTCACGGCTCATTTCGTCTATGTCCTCATCGGGGTAATCGACCCACGCACCGAGAGATGCACAGACCTCGACTACACTGTGACATATTTCGGATATCTTTTTTGACAATGCTCCGTCAAGCGTGTTGAGAGCTGCCTTAGCCGCCTGTTCTCCCTTGGCACTGATGATGTTCATGACGCCCTCTGCCTCGGTGAGATCCATTTTGCCGTTGAGAAACGCTCTTTTCGTAAACTCGCCTGCCTGAGCCGGAACCGCACCTGCGGCAAATACGGCTCTTAAAGTTTGCTGCAAGACGAAAAGACCGCCATGACATGACAGCTCAACGACATTCTCACCTGTATAGCTTTTAGGTGAACGGAAAACAAGACAGACGGCCTCGTCTATCCTTTCACTGTTATATTCTACCGAGCCGAATGCGGCTTGATAGCCTTTCAGATTTTTAACGCTTTTTCCGTTTATCGGCTTAAAGACTTTGTCGGCTACGTCTATCGCATCGTCACCGGAAATTCGTATGACACCGATACCACCGGCAGCCTGCGGTGTTGATATTGCGGCAATTGTTGAGGACATAGTGGAACTCCTTTAGATGTTAAATGTTAGATGAGTGCTAATCGATAAGTGCTAAGTTGCTGTGCAACATTTTAATAGTTCCACAACTTATTACATCTTACCTCTTACTTATTACTTGCGAGCGACAGCGAGCTTGACATCTACCCTAGCAGGGGAATTTCCTTGCACAGGGGAGCCAAGATTGACTTTTAGTTCGTGCAATCTTTTGGTTTTTATCTTAACCGACTCTCTGCCACGGGCGGTATGCAGTGCTATCTCACTTCGTTCGACGCACTTATCCCGCCGTAACGCTCCGCAACCGCCTATGGCGGTCGCTCCGCTTACCTAGGTCTTAGACAGTGGGTAGCAGGTATTAGCTGTTCTGACTTTTAGACTTTTTCGTTCAAATTAAGTTGATGCGTGAGGTGCGACAAGAAGTGCTAAATTGCTGTGCAACATTTTAATAGTTTCACAACTTATTACATCTTACCTCTTACTTATTACCTGCGAGCGACAGCGAGCTAAAACTCCGGGTGTCCTTCTCCGTTTCTGTATGCTTGCATGATGTCTTTGAAAATTTCGCCGTTGCTTGGGGGAGTCCATGAGATCGCATTTGCTCCTGCGGCAATCGTTGCCTCAATGCTTTCGTTAGTCGGTCCTCCCGTAGCAAGTATGGGTACTTGAGGAAATTCTTCTCTTATTTTTTTGACGATCTCAACCGTTTTAGCACCGCCCGAAACATTGAGTATCTGCGCACCTGCATCGAGTCTTTCCTTAATGTTGCAGTTGTCCGACACGACAGTTACGATGATTGGAATATCTATCGTTTCTTTCAGCTGTGATATGGTTTCGTTTGCCGTCGGTGCGTTGACTACAACACCCAATGCACCTTGATGTTCTGCGTGTTGTCCCAACTCTATTACTCTTTGTCCCTGCGTCAAGCCGCCGCCCACACCGACAAAGACCGGTGTTTCAGCCGCCAGCATAATAGACTGAGTAATGATAGGCTGCGGTGTGAACGGATAGACCGCAATTACCGCATCTGCGTTTGTGTTTCTGATAATACAGACATCAGTCGAAAAAACGACCGACTTGATTCTTCTTCCGAACACGATGATGCCGCTCGCCTTATATATCGGTTCGGGTACATGAAGTCTGAACTTACGAAGTTCACCTTGAATTTCGGGAACATATTGACCTGCCATTTTTTCACCTCTTCGTAATATTTTTATATATTGTAACATAATAATCGGAAAAAAATGTTATTTTGAGGTTAATTTTTGCTTAAATTGTGATACAATTATATTAATATATTCTAAAGCAAGGAGTAATTATCATGTTCAAAGAAATATCATCTAAGGGAATCAACGCAAACGCAGTCAGTCTTTTTGACGACACATGGGGATTGCTGACTGCCGGCGAAACTTCGAACTACAACACAATGACTATAAGTTGGGGTACATTGGGAGAATTGTGGGGCAAAGACGTTTGCACTGTGTTTGTCAGACCTCAGAGGTACACGTTCGGATTCATGGAAGAAAACGGTTCGTTCACGGTTTCGTTTTTCTCCGACAAGTACAAAAAAGCTCTCGGTTTTTGCGGAAGTAAGAGCGGCAGGGATTACGACAAGGCGAAAGAAACAGGCTTGACACCGTTTGACACGGGCTACGGCACAGCATTTGAGGAGGCAGAACTTATAGTTTGCTGTAAAAAGCTTTACAAACAGGATTTTGAAAATGACGGCTTTGTTGACAGCTCTATACTCAAGGACTGCTATCCGACAAACGATCTTCACAGATTTTATGTAGGTGAGATAGTAAAGGTTTTGAAAGCGGAATAAACACGACGCAGAACGTGATATGTCGTACATTTTCGAGGTTATTAAAAACAATTAAAAAATGAATGCAAGGTTAATAATTTATTGACAAAGATTTGTGTTTATGTTAAATTTAACTAAGACAAAGTTAAAACTTTGCATTTGAATTGAAGAATATTTTGGGGATATATCGGGGGTTGACGTAAAGTTGACCCTCGAATTTTTGGTTTGTGTGCGGCAGAGAAAACCCCTCTGTCGTGCCGTAGGCACGACATCTCCCCTTTCAGGGGCGACAAGATTTGCTGACTTTTAGTTTTTGCACAGTGGGAAGTTTTTTAAAATGCAAAATGCAAAGGGCAAAATGCAAAATTGTTGTGTCGCTTTGCTCCCGAT
>CAYWDD010000165.1:0-4005 GCA_964456935.1 uncultured Faecalibacterium sp.
CTCATCAGACGGATTTTCGACATTGAATAATCTGTCATAGAGTCTGACTTCGCACTTCACACTGTCTGCTGCGCTTACCCAATGAAGCGTTCCCTTAACTTTTCTTCCGTCGGGAGAATCGCCGCCCTTGCTGAGGGGATCATAAGTGCAGTGAACAAGCGTGACGTTGCCGTTGTCGTCAGTTTCATAACCGACGCACTTGACGAAGTATGCGCCCTTAAGTCTTACCTCATTGTCGGGGAAAAGACGGAAGTACTTTTTAACGGGCTCTATCATGAAGTCGTCTTGTTCAACATAAATTTCCTTTGAGAACTTAACGGTTCTTGTTCCGAGCTCCGGTTTGTTGGGGTTTATCTCAACTTCGATTTCTTCAACCTTATCGTCGGGATAGTTGTCTATAACCACCTTTAGAGGACGAAGAACAGCCATTGCTCTTTGAGCGTTTATGTTAAGATCGTCTCTTACACAAGCTTCCAAAAGACCGAAATCAACTACACTGTATGCCTTTGAAACACCTATTCTGTCACAGAATTCTCTTATAGCCGCTGCCGGATAACCTCTGCGACGCATACCGCTGATAGTTACCATTCTCGGATCGTTCCAACCGTCAACTATACCCTCATTAACAAGCTGTAAGCACTTTCTTTTACTTGTTAAGCAGTAGTTTAGATTAAGACGGGCAAACTCAATCTGTCTTGACGGCTGATCAAGTTCGAGCTCTCTCAAAAACCAATCATAAAGCGGTCTGTGATTTTCAAATTCGAGTGAACACAGCGAGTGCGTTACACCCTCACGAGTGTCCGAAAGGGGATGAGCAAAGTCATACATCGGATAAACGCACCATTTGTCGTCTGTTTGATGGTGAGAAACATGAGCTATTCTGTATATGACCGGATCACGCATATTCATATTCGGTGAAGCCATGTCTATCTTAGCTCTTAATACCTTAGCACCGTCGGGGAATTCGCCGTCTGTCATTTTTTCGAAAAGCTCTAAGTTTTCTTCTATCGAACGGTTTTTATAAGGACTGTCCTTGCCCGGCTCGGTGAGAGTACCTCTGTATTCTCTGATCTCGTCAGCTGTAAGGTCATCAACATAGGCCTTGCCCATTTTGATAAGCTTTACGGCGCACTCATAGATGAAATCAAAATAGCTTGAGGCATAGAGAACTTTGTTCCATTCAAAGCCGAGCCATTTGATGTCCTCTTGAATTGAGTCGACATATTCGACATCCTCTTTTGTCGGGTTCGTGTCGTCAAGTCGAAGGTTGCACACGCCGCCGTACTTTTTGGCGGTTGTGAAATTTATACATATTGCCTTTGCGTGACCTATATGCAAATAGCCGTTCGGCTCGGGCGGAAAACGCGTTTGCACGTGGTCGTAAACGCCCTTTTCAAGGTCTTCGTCTATAAAATCGTGGATAAAATTAGAAACCTTTATTTCTTCCATATTTGCTCCTTTCTCAGCTTGAAAATTTATTCTTCGCCGCGCTGAGCCTTGCCTGTACTCTGTCTTTTCCGAGAAGCGACATTATCGAGCAAAGGTCGGGCGTGTTTCTTCTTGAGGTTACGGCAAGTCTTACGACGGTCGAAACGTCTCCGACGTGACCTTTATACATATCGGGGTTTTTCTTGTACTCCTTGACGTTGGGGGTAAATCCGAGAGGCTCGCATATATCCTTGAGCTTTTGGAACCACTCGTCCTTGCCGTCGTTTTCGTCATATACCTTTTCGTACATATCGAGTATTGCGACGGCATCGGCACTGCTGATGTTTTCGGGAAGGATAGGCTCTTCGTCTGATATTTCGTCAAAGAAATACTTGCAGTATTCTCTGACCTCAGACCATTTTGCTATGTCCTTTCTCGGCTTAGCCGTACCGCGGTCAATGGAGAAAATGCCCTTAGAGTATTCTTTGTCGCGGCTGAGAAGTGAGTAAAGTTCACTGTCATATACTTTCGCCCACTCCAAAACGCGTTCGAGAACGGTCTCGGCGCTCATAACGGAGATAACGTTTTTGCTGACATCGGTGAGCTTCACCAGGTCGAAAAGGCAACCGCTTGAGCTCATCTTTTTGAGATTGAACTTGAACGAGAACAGGTCTTCCTTCGGATTAGCCCGTCTCCAGTCCTCAAAGCTCGAATTGAGAAGCGTTAAAAGGTACTCCAAAAGGCTTTCCTTCGGGAAGCCCTCCTGTACGAAGTAGCTGACTGCGGCTTCGGGATCCTTTCTCTTGCTGAGCTTTCTCTTTGTTCCGTCTTCCTCATCGATCTTCATGACCTGCGGAGTGTGAGCATACTTGGGAACTTTGAAACCGCAAGCTTTGAAAAGAGCGATATGCTTAGGTACTGATGAGATCCATTCTTCGCCTCTTATTACGTGCGTAGTTCTCATGAAATGATCGTCGCAAACATGGGCGAAATGATATGTCGGTATACCGTCGGACTTCAAAAGAACTTCATCGATAATGTTTTCGGGCATTTCGATTTTTCCTCTTATAACATCGTCAAAGAAAATTCTTCTGTCGCTGCTTCCGTCACTTCTAAAGCGCAAAACATAAGGCTCGCCGGCTTCTATTTTAGCTTTCTGCTCCTCAAAACTGAGGTCTCTGCACTTCGCCCACTTGCCGAAGTAGCCTCTTATATCTTCGCCCTCTTTTTCCTGCTTTTCCCTTGTTTCGTTGAGCTCCTCAGCCGTGCAGAAGCAGGGGTAAGCCAAGCCTTGTTCGACAAGTCTTTTAGCCATTGTCTTGTAAATGTCGACTCTCTCACTTTGGGTATAGGGACCGTAATCGCCTTTTTCGGTTTTGAAGCCTGTGACACCCTCATCAAAATGTACGCCGAATGAGTCAAGACCGGTGATGATAGCGGAAACGCCGTCGTCGATCTCTCTTTTTTTATCGGTGTCCTCTATTCTGAGATAAGCTACACCGTCGCTTGCTTTTGCCGTAAGAACATCGACTAAAGCACCGAACAAACCGCCTATATGAAGATAGCCGGTGGGGGAGGGGGCGAAACGTGTTACTCTTGCACCCTCCTTGAGATTTCTTTGCGGAAATCTTTCTTCAAGCTCTTCCGGCGTTGTCGTTATATCGCCGAAAAGCAATTGTGCAAGTTTTAAATTATCGTTCAAAATCTACACTCCTTCTCTTAGAAAACATTAAGCAGATAATTTCATAATAATACAAACTACATTATCGCAAAAAAATCTTCGTTTATCAAGAGTAAACGAAGATTTTTTTCAGCTTTTTATGCTCATTTTTATCCATTTTCGGATTTATCTGCATTTTTCGGCTTTTGAAACAGTGTTACAAGTCCCAAGATGAAGATAAATCCTCCGAACAACTTTGAGAGAAGTTCGCTTTGAAGGTGACCGACAGCGAGAGCGCCGACAACTATGCCTGCCACGGCACCCGATATCAACCACAGACCTTGCCTGTACTTTATCAGTTTGTTTTTCATATTTATGATGACGGACAAAATTGCACATGGAATGAAAAACAATAAATTTATGCCCTGTGCGGTGAGCTGATCGGTGTTTGCAAATAAGGTCAGATAAATTATCAATACGCTTCCGCCGCCAAAGCCCATTGCACCCAGCAGACCGGACAGAAACGATGCGATGTATGTTATCATTTAAAAATCATTCTCCCTCCCGCCCAGAGCATAAATACGGCAAAGATCTTTTTAAGCGCTTTGTCGGGAGCTTTTTTCAAAGCAAACGAACCTACCAAGGCTCCGATAGCGCCGAGGGGAATGTACTTTAACGCTTCGGAAAAATCAAGAGTTCCCTGAAACCAATATATTATGCAGGTGATTATTGTCAGCGGGAGAATTACCGACACCGCCGTCGCTTGCGCTTCTTTTTGACTAAGTCCCGCTTTTTTTAACACGGGAACTACCACCATACCTCCGCCCGCACCGAACAGAGCATTGATAAATCCGACTGCTACACCGCTTAGCACAAGCTGATACTTTTTCATTGCATCACCCTCTCGGATTAGTTAT
>CAYWDD010000166.1:0-3994 GCA_964456935.1 uncultured Faecalibacterium sp.
ATGTTGCACAGTGGAAAGAACCCCTCTGTCACGGCAAAGCCGTGACATCTCCCCTAAAGGGGCGACAAGAAGTACTGACTTTTGATTTTATTGTAACTTACCTTTGTAAACAAACCTAAAACTCAGAACAATAATTTTGCATTTTGCACTTTGCATTTTGCATTTAAATTCTGCCGTCAACCCCAAAAATCTTATCAAGCCTTTCGCCCAATATCATCTTTGCGTTGTGGTAAAAACTGTCGGGGTCTTTGCTGACAAAGAAACTGTGTTCGCCTTTTTCGTTTCGGCTTTCCGTTTTTCCCAAGCTTTCAAGCTCTGCCTTTGCCGACATTGCCGCAGCAGCCGATGAGCTTATCAGCGTTACACCCGGCAACATATCCGCTATGGTGTCCTGTAAAAGCGGATAGTGGGTGCAGCCGAGTATGAGCGTGTCAACACCGCTCTCTTTCATCGGCTTAAGGTACTCGCCCAAGGCTCTGACCGCAAGTTCGTCACCCCTTGAAAAGTGACCGTCCTCTATCAGCGGAACAAGTTTCGGACAAGCTATTGCCGTAACTTCAACATCTGCGTTGAGCCTGTGTATCTCGTCTTGATACGCTTTGCTGTTTATCACCGCATTTGTCGCAAGCACACCTATTTTGTCGTTTTTTGTCGAATCGACCGCTTGCTTAGATGTAGGAGAAACCACTCCGAATATCGGCAGTGAGTATATCTCCTGAAGTTTTTTTCTTGCTACGGAATCAGCTGTGTTGCAAGCGATAACAACAGCTTTGAGATTGAACGAAGATAAAAACTCCATGTTTTGTAAGACGTATTGCGTTATCTCTTCTTTCGTCTTTGTTCCATAAGGCATATTTGCAGTGTCACCGAAATATACGATGTTTTCATTCGGCATAAGGCTCATCAGACCGTCAACCACCGTCAAGCCGCCCAGCCCCGAATCAAATACACCTATACAGCTTTTGTTTTTGTTCATACGCTTTCTTCCTTATCAATATATATTAGAGCGCGTTTACTATTTTCTTGAAATGCTCTCCTCTTTCTTCAAAGCATGAATATTGGTCAAATGAGCTTGTCGTGGGTGAAAGCAAAATCACATCTCCGCTTTCCGATATCTGTACAGCTTCGTTTACTGCCTCGTCAAGCGTTGTAACAACGATGCCGTCATCTCCGACTAAGTCGGTGACAAGCCTCTTTCCGCAAGCACCGAAACCTATTACTTTCTTCACACAGCCAAGGTGCTTTTTCATCTCGTCCATGCTAAGACCCTTTTCAAAGCCGCCCACTAACAGGATAACTCCCTTGTCGAACGCTTTGAGTGCCGTTATTGTCGCATCTGTGTTTGTACCCTTGGAGTCGTTGTAATATTTTACTCCGTTCTTTTCACGCACAAACTCTATGCGGTGTTCGACTCCCGTAAATTCGGAAACCGCTTTTACTACCGACTCGTTATCCGCTCCGACCGCCTTTGCCAAGCATACTGCGGTCATTACATTTTGAAGATTGTGCTTACCTACAAGGCGAATGCATTCTGTCGGGAGAACTTTCTCTCCTCGTACATATAAAAAGCCGTCTTTGATATAACTGTCGGCATCGGTGCTGTCCAAACTGAATGTTACTTTATCGCATTTTATCGGGTACATCGAGGTGTATCTGACGATTTCGGGGTCATCAAGATTTAAGATGAACGTGTCACCCTCACCCATGTTTTCGTACACACGGACTTTTGAGCGATAGTAAGCATCAAGACTTCCCATAAAGTCAACGTGGTCGGGAGTCAGATTAAGTATAGCCGCAGCCTCGGGTCTGAATTTGTCGATATTTACAAGCTGGAAGTTGGAAATTTCCAAAGCGATATAGTGTCCGCTTTCTTCGTAAAGCTTGTTTTCCATGACTATCTCGCAAAGCGGAATACCGATGTTTCCGCAAAGATGAGCCTTTTTGCCGAACGCTTTATTCAAAATATTATAGACAAGTGTCGATGTAGTAGTCTTGCCGTTTGTACCGGTAACAGCGACAAAGTGTTGAGGTTTCGCAACGCAGAACGCAAGCTCTATCTCTGTTATGACAGGCACGCCGCACTTATTAAGATACAAAACGACGGGATTATTGAGCGGCACTCCCGGATTCTTCACTGCAAGATCGTATTCACCCTCAAAGTCGCCTTTCGACTGACCGACAACACGAACACCCATTTCGTTTAGGATATCAAGTTCTTTGATATCCTCTTTTTTCTTTGATTCCGAGAGCGTGATTTTCGCTCCCTTTTTATGTAAAACTTTTATAGCAGCCATACCGCTGCGTGCAAGTCCTATGACAAGGACGCTTTTATTTTGAAGATTCATAACGGTTCTCCATTCTGTTTAGATGTTAGATGTTAGACGTTAGATATTAGATGTTAGATGTTAGACGTGCGAAATTTCAGATTTGTTTACAGTGGGAAGTTTGTGCTAAGGGTCAGTTTATAAACCTCTCAGTCATAGTGCCCATTTCGGGCACTATGACAGCTCTCCTTTCAGGAGAGCCAAGAACGAACGTCTTGCTGAAACCTAGGTCTTGCCTCTCCTGAAAGGAGAGGTGGCAATTTAGGTGCTTCGCACCTAAATTGACGGAGAGGTTCACCCACGCACCACTTTTCCGCTGTAAACAACCTAAAGGTCAGAACAATAATTTTGCACTTTGCACTTTGCATTTTGCATTTAAAAGCTACTGCCTACTCCCTACAACCTAATATCTAATTATATTCCAAACAGCAAGGAATGTCAAATGAAAGTTTGGCGGCAATTATTTTCCGAATGCGATTAAAGATATCCAACACTTACACCCACTTGTGTAGAAGATGTTCATAATGTTTAAAAAATTTTAATAATATTATTGACAACAAAAAGTTAAACGCATATAATCGAATTATCCGACAGACGTTTGAAATACTGCGGTTGTTAAATCGGTCGGAAATTATTTAAAAAGGAGCACAATAAACCATGAAGAAAACCAAAACACAAAAACTGTTATCATTGCTCTTAGCGGTAATGATGATATGGGGCATGATGCCTGTAACGGCATTCGCCTTTGAAATGAGTATCAATGTGACAGAGGGTCGTTTCGATTTTGAAATCTACTCCGAATCGGGTTATGCCGTAGTCACAGGCTATGATGACACGGACAAGATTGACGACGTTGTTATCCCCTCGCAAGTCAACGGCTATCCTGTAACCGAGATAGAAACGTGGGCGTTTTCGGGTGACTATATGGTCACTGTAACCATTCCTGCGACAATCACAACAATCGGTTACAACCCGTTCGGTTTGGGCAACACTCTCAAAGAAATCAAGCTTGAAGACGGCAACGAAAGATATTACACGGTTGACGGTGTACTTTTCGACAAGGACACAAACACACTTGTTTCCTATCCTCCGCTTAAGGAAGATAAGGTCTATACTATTCCCGACGGAATAGTAACTGTCGGTGATGAAGCTTTCGCTATGGCTATGAATCTTGAAGAAGTCATCTTCCCCGACAGCCTTAAGAGAGTTGAAAACAACGGCTTTGCAGGCTGTCTTAACTTGAAAAAAATTCCCATCGAACAACTCGAATACGCAGGCGACGGTGCATTCGACCTTACGGCAATTGAAGAACTCACCGTTACAAAGAAACTGGAAACAGGAGAGGAAAGCGGAACTTTCAGCTCATTGCTCAAACTTAAATCCTTGACAATCGAAGAGGGTGTGGAAGAATTAACCGACTGTTTTGCATATTCTAAAATTGAGAGCGTTACGATTCCCAAGAGCGTTAAGACGATTGAACCCGATGTATTTTGTTGGTGTTTCAATCTTAAAGAGATAAAGGTCGCAGAGGGCAACGAAAACTTTGTTGTCGTAGACGGTGTTCTGTACAACAAAGATATGACGGAATCATCGCATACCCCCCTGCTTTGGGAAAAACCGTATATAAAGTACCCGAAACCGTCAGAGATTCAAAAGCATACATATGCTCA
>CAYWDD010000167.1:0-3979 GCA_964456935.1 uncultured Faecalibacterium sp.
TCGGTCGCTTTGTCGATAAGCAACATCATTTCTCTTACAAGGATATTTCTTTTTCTGTCCATAAGCTCATATCCGAGTTTTGCAAGCTCAAGCGACTTTTTTGTATTCATCAGGTTTGTCTTTGTCGGAAATACCTGCGCCATCGTGTTCCCTCCTTTATGTTATTCTTAATTTGAAAGTCTGTTACTGTTCTTTCGGTTTGTAGTGTTCTTCTAACATCTTTTCGTCAACTCTGTCAAGCATATCTTTCGGCAAGAGTGAAAGAAGTTCCCAGCCGAGGTCGAGCGTTTCGTCCATAGATCTGTTTTCGTTGTACCCCTGATTTATGAATCTCTGTTCAAACTCTCTGCCGAAAACCATAAGCTTTTTATCGTCATCGGAAAGTTCTTCTTCACCTATAACAGATGCAAGCGCCTTTGCATCTTGAAGTTTTGCATATGAGGCGAAAAGCTGATTTGACAAAGCGGAGTGATCCTCTCGTGTATAGCCTGCGCCTATGCCGTCTTTCATAAGTCTTGAAAGTGACGGCAAAATGCTTACCGGCGGATAAATGCCCTTGGTATCGAGCGTTCTGTCAAGAACTATCTGACCCTCTGTGATATATCCTGTCAAGTCGGGAATGGGGTTTGTGATATCATCGTTCGGCATGGTAAGAATGGGGATCTGTGTTACAGAGCCTTTAGCGTCTTTGATTATGCCGGCTCTTTCATAAAGAGTGGCAAAGTCAGAATAAAGATATCCGGGGAAACCTTTTCTTCCGGGTATCTCCCCTTTTGATGAGCTGAATTCACGAACTGCCTCTGCGTACGAGGTCATATCCGTCAAGATGACAAGTATGTGTTTGTTCTGTGTAAAGGCTAAATATTCAGCCGCAGTCAAGGCACATCTCGGTGTGATTATACGCTCTATTATGGGGTCGTTTGAGAGGTTTAAAAACATCGTAACTCTGTTCATTACGTTTGCCTCTTCAAAAGAACGACGGAAGTAATCGGCAACATCATTTTTGATACCCATGGCGGCAAAAACTATGCCGAAATCCTCATTGTCAGCAATAGATGCCTGACGGACTATCTGAACGGCAAGTTCATTGTGTTTCATACCCGAGCCGCTGAATATCGGAAGTTTTTGTCCTCTGATAAGAGTTGCAAGTGCGTCGATTGACGAAATACCTGTGTGTATATAGTTTCTGGGATATACTCTTGATACGGGATTTATCGGAGAGCCGTTTACATCTCTTGATTCTTCGGGATATATGTCACCTAAGCCGTCGATAGGTCTGCCCAAGCCGTCGAAAACTCTGCCGACTATTTCGGGGGAAAGTTTCATCTCTATGGGTTTTCCGGTAAGGCGAGTTTTTACGTTGCTCATGGAAATACCCGTTGTACCCTCAAAGACCTGAACTGCGACCTTGTCACCTTCGACCATGACTATTCTGCCCGTACTTTTTCTGCCGTCTGACAAAGTGAACTCAACCATTTCGTCATAGTGGGGATCAACTACATTTTCAAGAACGACAAGAGAGCCGTTGATACTGCTTAATCCTATGTGTTCGATTTTCATTGTATCCCCTCCTTAGCTCATCAACGGTCTTAATGCCGTATTGATGTCCTCGATATATGTGTCGAGAATACCGATATTGTTGTTCGGTACATCGTATTTTATCTTAACGAGTTTATCGAAAAGTCCTGTTGCGATTATCTTCGATATCGGTACTTGCTTTGCTACTATATCACGGCAGACGTGATACATATGGAGAATTACTTCCATCATCTTAAGCTGTTTTTCAAGAGGTACATAGGTGTCCTCTGCATGGAAAGCGTTTTGCTGTAAGAATCCGACACGGATAACTCTTGCAATTTCTATAGTAAGCTTTTGATCATCGGGCAAAACGTCGGCACCGATGAGCTTTACTATTTCCATAAGTGAGCTTTCCTCGGAAAGAATGTTGCATATTTCTTCTCTGTATTTAAGGAAGTTTTCACCTACGTTATCGTGATACCACTTTGAAAAATCATTGACATATTCGCTGTAACTTGTGTTCCAGTTTATCGCAGGATAGTGTCTTGCGTATGCCAAGGATTTATCAAGCGCCCAAAAGCATCTTGTGAATCGCTTTGTGTTCTGTGTTACAGGCTCGGAGAAGTCCGAACCCTGCGGTGATACCGCACCTATGACAGTAACCGAACCCTCCTGACCGCAAAGAGCCTTGACATAACCTGCTCTTTCGTAAAACTTTGAAAGTCTTGACGGAAGGTATGCCGGGAATCCCTCGTCGGCAGGCATTTCTTCAAGTCTGCCTGATATCTCACGCAAAGCCTCTGCCCAACGTGAAGTCGAATCAGCCATTAAAGCCGTATGATAACCCATGTCACGATAGTACTCTGCAAGAGTTATTCCTGTGTATATAGATGCCTCTCTTGCCGCAACGGGCATATTGGAGGTGTTCGCTATAAGTACGGTTCTGTCTGTAAGCGGCTTGCCTGTTTTCGGGTCGATAAGCTCACTGAACTCTTGGAGAGCCTGTGTCATCTCGTTTCCTCTTTCACCGCAGCCGACATAAATGATAATATCCGCATCGCACCATTTTGCAAGCTGATGCTGTGTCATTGTTTTACCTGTTCCGAATCCGCCGGGTATAGCCGCAGCTCCGCCCTTTGCAATGGGGAAAAGTGTATCTATGACACGCTGACCTGTGATAAGCGGCTTTAAAGCCTCCATTCTTTTGTTTACGGGTCTTGGGATTCTTATAGGCCACTTCTGGCAAAGAGTAAGCTCTTTTACTTCACCTTTCGGTGTTTCTATCTTGATTACGGTATCATTGACTTTATACTTGCCGTTAGGCTTAGCCTCAACGACCTTGCCCTCAAGGTAAGGCGGAACCATGACCTTGTGAGTTATGACATCGGTTTCGGGGCAGGTTGCATATATCTCACCGCCCTTAAGCATATCACCGACCTTGGCGGTAACGGTAACGTCCCACTCTTTTTCGGTGTCGATGGCACTCATTGAAAGTCCTCTTTTGATAAACGAACCGCTCTGTTCTTCAAGAGCCGACAGCGGTCTTTCGATACCGTCGAATATGTTCTTGATTATTCCGGGGCCGAGTGTAACGGATATCTGATCTCCGGTCGAAAATACAGGTTCACCCGGCTTTAAGCCGCCTGTTTCTTCATAGACCTGAATAGTCGTTGACTCCTTGTCGAGCTTTATGACTTCACCGACAAGTTTTTCGTTTCCGACATAGACCATTTCCGTCATTGACAGGGTCGTTACACCCTTTACCGTCACTATGGGGCCGTTTATTGAATATATAACATTGTTTTCAGGCATAACTACACCCCTTTATTCACTGATTTTGAAGTTAGAATTGGCAAAGAACCACTCTCTTTGATCCTCAAGTCTTGAATCGAGCGTATCATCGAATATTTTATTAAGCTTTTCGCTCTCGGATTTGATGCCACCGAGTTTTATGGTCGTGTCCGCATTTGCTTTACACGGTACACCGCACTTTTCGGAGGCTTTCAAGACTTTGTCTATATCCTCGGGTTTAACGCTGACGCTTAGTTCTTCACCCACATAGCTGTAAATTTCCTTAAGGCTTTTTGCCAAGAAGTCGATGTATTCGTCACTGTTTGAAAATTCGACAAGCTTTTTCTCGGCTTTCTCAAAAACATTTTGTGTAAGCTGTGTTCTCTTTTGAGCGACCTTTGCTCTGCAATCGGAATAACTTGATGCTACATTCTTGTTAAACTCGATTTCAAGTTCCGTCTTAGCATAGGCTATTCTGTCCTGTATCTGAGCCTCTGCCGACTTTTGGAGCTTTTCAGCCTCACCTGTGTACAGCTTTTTGGTTGCCTTTTCTATTCTTTTACATTCTTTGATAGCGTTCTTGTTTATCGCATCAATAAACTGAGCTATCTGTTTATCCTTATTAACCATAATTCAATTCCTCACCTTATCAGATTTTAATTCCGATCGC
>CAYWDD010000168.1:0-3947 GCA_964456935.1 uncultured Faecalibacterium sp.
ATAAATAAATAACCGATAAATTAAAAAAATGACGGCTTTTGTATTGAAATCACCAATTGATTATGATAAAATGACATTAATTGATATTATGGTTCAAGCGGTTTTGAGTGTGAACGAACGGTAAGGCAGCGAGCGAAGCTCACACCTGACGGATAAAGCCGCCAAGTTTCCTTTCGCACAAAAAGGAGTGTTAGATATGCTGGAATTTATAGAAAAATACTGTATTGATTCATTAGAGGATTATTACAATACGGGAAAGACAGATTTTTTTGACAATGTCGATGACAACATCGTCTGGTACGGACCTATGGAAGGACAGGTCATAGTTGGCAAGGAAAAGCTCCTTGAGTTTTTCAAAAAAGAGAACAGAACTTTAAGATTTAATGTTGAGGATCTTGCCGTTAAGCTGTTCCCTCTTAAAGCCGACGCTTTTGCTTTCTTGGCGGAATATACGCTTTATGCTTATCACCCCGACGGCAGAGTGAAAAAGTTCAACAGACATATGCTGGTTTTATCAAAACGCAAAAAGGACGAAAACGGCAATTATGCATGGAAAAGTCCGCTGATACATATATCGGACGTCAAAGCAAAAGGCAGTTCAAAAAATAAGCACGGCTCATCTCTGGGCGAGGACGAGAGAAGTCTTGTCGATATTCTCATGACACAGAGAAAGTCAGTTAAAAAAATATTGCTTTCGGGTGCGGGAAATTCAAACTATTATGTTGCCGAAGATGCCATAATATATGTAGAGGGCGGAAAAGGTGTGCAATGCTATGTACACACAAAAGACGAAACACTGCTTGTGACACAGCTTATGAAAGATATAGAGAAGAAACTTCCGGATTACTATTACCGCTGTCACGCAAGCTATATAGTCAATCTTCGCCGTGTAAAAAAGGTCAGCGGATATAAGATAACTCTCGACACGGGAGAAGAAATACCGATACCGGCAAAGAAGTACGCCAAGGTCAAAGCGGATATAAATGAATGGATGGGCAAATAAAACCGATATTTTGTGATGAGATTCATCATAATATACAAAATGTACGGAACAAATAAGCCAAATCTTTTCTTGAAAACGATTGACTTGTAAATAAAGACGTAATATAATATACAGGTAATTTAAATTGGGGGACTTTGGTCCTCTGCAAATTCAGGAGGTAAATTTATTATGGTCAGAGCTATTGTCGGTGCCAACTGGGGCGATGAAGGTAAGGGTAAAATTACCGATATGTTCGCAGAAAAGGCAGATGTTGTTATTCGTTTTCAGGGCGGTGCAAACGCAGGTCACACGATAATCAACGATTACGGTCGCTTTGCACTTCATCAGCTTCCGTCAGGTGTTTGCTATCAGCACACAACCAATATCATCGGAAACGGTGTCGCACTTGATATTCCGAGATTCATCAAAGAAATTAAATCCGTAACGGACGGGGGAGTTCCCGCTCCGAAGATACTCGTCAGTGAAAGATGTCAGATAATGATGCCTTATCACGTTCTTCTTGATACTTATGAAGAAGAAAGACTTGCCGCAAACGCTTTTGGTTCAACCAAGAGCGGTATCGCACCTTTTTATTCGGACAAGTATGCTAAAATCGGATTCCAGATAAATGAGCTTTTCGATGAAGAGCATCTTCGTGAAAAGCTTGAGAGAGTTCTTGAAGTTAAGAACCTTCTTATTGAAAACATATATCACAAGCCCACTCTCGACGTTGACGAAGTGTTCAACACTCTTATCGAGTACAGAGAGATGATAAGACCTTACGTTGCAAATACGACAAAGTTCATTCATCAGGCTATAAAAGACGGCAAGAACATTCTTCTTGAAGGTCAGCTCGGTTCACTCAAAGATCCCGACCACGGCATTTACCCGATGGTAACATCATCATCGACTCTTGCAGGTTACGGTGCTGTCGGAGCAGACATTCCGCCCTATGAGATCAAGGATATCGTTGTTGTAACAAAGGCATATTCTTCCGCTGTCGGTGCAGGTGAATTTGTAAGTGAAATTTTCGGTGATGAGGCTCAGAAAATGAGAATCAGAGGCGGTGACAAAGGCGAGTTCGGTGCAACTACCGGCAGACCGAGAAGAATGGGCTGGTTCGACTGTGTTGCCACACGCTACGGTTGTGAAGTACAGGGTGCTACACAGGTTGCTTTGACCGCTATAGATTGCCTTTCATATCTTGATGAGATCAAGGTTTGCGTAGGCTACGACATTGACGGAAACGTAACAAAGGACTTCCCGACAACACCCGACCTTAAAAAGGCAAAGCCTGTTTACACAACTCTCAAGGGCTGGAAAACAGACATCAGAGGTATAAAGGAATTTGACAAGCTTCCCAAGGAGGCACAGGATTATGTTAAATTCATCGAAGACGAGATCGGTGTAAAGATCACTCTCGTTTCAAACGGTCCTAAGAGAAGTGAAGTTATTTTCAGATAAACAACGGAGGAAAACATGACTAACGAAAAAATTCTTGTCCTCGATTTCGGCGGTCAATATAATCAGCTCATCGCAAGACGAGTCCGTGATAATAATGTGTACGCTGAGTTACTGCCGTATACGGCATCTCTTGACGAGATCAAAAACGGCGGTTACAAGGGAATTATTTTCACAGGCGGTCCGAACAGTGTCTATGACGAGAAGTCACCGCACTACACAAAAGAGATTCTCGACCTCGGAATACCTGTACTCGGAATTTGCTACGGCTGTCAGCTTATCGCATGGATGTGTGACGGTACTGTCAGCACAGCACCCGTGTCGGAATACGGCAAAATCGAGCTTAACGCAGACACCGACAGCGTACTTTTTAAAGGTGTTAGTGAAAAAAGCACGGTTTGGATGAGCCACACAGACTATATTTCCGAGGCACCGAAGGGGTTTAAGATAACCGCAACGACAAACGACTGTCCGTGTGCCGCAATGGAGAACACAGACAGAAAGATATATGCCGTTCAGTTCCACCCCGAAGTTACCCACACCGAGTTCGGTAAGCAGATGCTCCACAACTTCCTTTACGAAGTTTGCGGTTGCAAAGGCGACTGGATAATGGACGATTTCATTGACAGAAGTGTCAAAGAGCTTAGAGAAAAGATAGGCGACAGAAAAGTAATACTCGGTCTTTCGGGCGGTGTTGATTCGTCCGTTGCGGCAGGATTGCTGTCAAAGGCTGTAGGTAAGCAATTGACGTGCGTTTTTGTCGATCAGGGACTCATGCGTAAGGACGAGGGCGACTTTGTTGAAAAGACATTTACAACGCTCTTTGACATGACATTTGTCAGGGTCAACGCACAGAAAAAGTTCTACGAAAAATTAAAGGGTGTAACAGACCCCGAGCAAAAGAGAAAAATAATCGGAACTGAATTTTTCAACGTATTTTGGGATCAGATAAGAACCGAAAGCTCAGACGGAGCAGAGCCGTTCTTTGCTCAAGGCACGATATATCCCGACTGCATTGAGTCTGGTAAGGGCGACGCAGACGTTATCAAGACGCACCACAACAAGGTAAAAATGCCCGATGACGTTAAGTTTGCGGGAATAATCGAACCGCTGTGCGACCTTTTCAAGGACGAAGTCAGAGCGGTAGGCGAGAAACTCGGAATACCGAAAGAACTTGTTTGGCGTCAGCCGTTCCCCGGACCGGGACTCGGAGTAAGAATAATCGGTGAAGTTACGGAAGAAAAGATAAAGATACTTCAAGATGCCGACGCTATTTTCAGAGAAGAAATGGCAAATACGGGGTACGAGGAACATCTCAGCCAATTTTTCGCAGTGTTGCCCGATGTAAAGACTGTCGGAGTTATGGGAGATCACAGAACATATGATCATCTGATAGCACTCAGAGCTATCACGACTGACAACTTCATGACAGCCGACTGGGCGCAGATACCGTACGACCTGCTTGCAAAGGTGTCGAACAGAATCACAAACGAAGTCGAACACG
>CAYWDD010000169.1:0-3906 GCA_964456935.1 uncultured Faecalibacterium sp.
AGAGATTCACGGTTTGAACGCTTATGCTGTCTGCCTTCATAGAGCATCGGCATAATGACAGTGATTCTGTGTGCCTTACCTGCCGAGGCAGCAATGACACGCTTAAGGTTTGCAAAATGTTCATCGGGGCTTGTCGGAGTATCCATACCGTACATATTATGTTTTACGTTATAGTTAAAGCAGTCGCAGATGATAAACAGGTCGTAGCCTCTTATTGACTGCTCGATAACGCCCTTACCCTCACCTGTGCCGAAACGGGGGAACGAGGTTTTAATAAGGTAGGTGTCTTTAACATAGCCGTCAAACGCTGCGTTTTCGGGTCTGTCCTTTCTCCAACTTACAAGATAGTTGTCGATCTTCTCCGCTATTTCTTCACAACCCGGCAAAGCGATAACACCGAGTCTTCCGTAAGGAATAGAATTGAACTCATTTTTTACATCAGCCATTTGCGATCCTCCGTTATATTAAATATTTTTGGCATAGTATAAAACATTCAAATCAAGTGCGATTTCAAACTTGCTCCCACTGAGCCTGCATCTGAAACGGCAAACATTAAAACGAACATTTTATGTCTACTTATATTGTACTATATTTTTTTACGTTTTCAAGCAAAACGCAAATTTTGTCACTTAAAATTTAACTTGGAATAAGTGTCGTAATTTGTGTATTTTTAACAAAATTTCATTTTAAAACACTAAATATAGTCGGTTTCTATTGTCATTACGACGAAAAAACTCTCATTTTTCGCCTTAACTCTCTCTTTGACGGTTTCTTCAAGCTCCCTGTTCGTCATTTTAAAGCCGTGTGGGATAACGACATCGAATATTATATTTGTATGCGTCGGGCCGTCAACGACTCTGAAATCGTGGAGAGTCAGTTTCGGGTCGATATCCTTTATTATCTCGATCGTCATTTCATGAAGTGAGTTCACTCTTTCATCATCAAAGACAAGCGGGTCGGGGTGGACTACCAAGTGTATATTCAGCTTTTCCATTGCAAGGTGTTCTATCAAATCAAGCATATCGTGGGTCATAACGAAATCCGCATCACTTCTGACTTCAACGTGAACAGAGCCGAATACGGCATTCGCACCGTAGTTGTGTAAAACAAGGTCGTGTATTCCCTTGACTTCGTCAAAGCTTGTGATAAGCTCGACAAGTTCACCTACTATCTCCTTGCTCGGCGGCTCACCCAAAAGAGGGCTTATCGTGTCCTTTAAGATTCCGTATCCTGCATAGAGTACGAGGCAAGCGACCACTACACCGACGTAGCCGTCGATATTGACGTTGAAAACCTTGGAAACGATGACGGAAACAAGCGATGCCGATGTTGCACAGATATCACCTATACTGTCGGTAACGACTGCCGTCATGGCAGGTGAATTTATCGCTTTTCCGAGTTTTTTGTTGAAAAGAGCCAGCCACAGCTTACCGAGGATCGATATTATCAAGACTATAACTGTCGGTACGCTGAAGATTATTTCGTCGGGCGAGAATATCTTCCCAAATGACGACTTTATCAATTCGACCGCCATAAGCAAAATCAAAAACGCTACGGCAAGGGCGGATATGTATTCAAATCTTCCGTGACCGAACGGGTGATCCTTATCGGGCTTTTTGGCGCTGAGCTTAAATCCGAAAAGTGTGACTATAGACGAACCTGCATCGGAAAGGTTGTTAAATGCGTCGGCAGTAACGGCTATACTGTGAGATGCCGCACCGACAATGAATTTTCCCAAGCAAAGCAGGATATTAAGGACAATGCCGACAGCTCCGCTTAAAATTCCGTATTTTTCTCTGACAGTCGGATTTTTTACATCGTCATAGTTCTTTACAAACAGCTTTAAAAGCAGCTTACTCAATCAAATTACTCCCTTTATTCGTTAATTACATGAACGTCAAGCTGATTGAACGGAATTGAAATTCCGTTTTTATCAAATGCAAGCTTGACATTTTCCTGAAGTGTGAAATAGACGTCCCAATAATGCTCGTTAAGACACCAGCAGCGAAGGCTCAACTGTATGCTGCTTGCCTCCTGTGCCGCAACGAGTATAACAGGTGCGGGATCGTCGAGAACACTCTCAAGCTTTCCGACTTGTTCGAGTACGACATTCTTTGCTTTTGCGATATCGTCCGAATAGCTTATAGAAAACGTCAAATCGCAACGACGTTTCTCCTCCGCAGAATAGTTAATGATATGATTCGACGCTATATCGGAGTTCGGCATGATTATCCTCTTGTTATCGGCACTCAAAAGTACGGTGTACATAATATTTATTTCACTGACGCAGCCCGAAACTCCTTTTATCTCAACGAAGTCGCCCTTTTTAAACGGCTTATTCAAGATTATCATGATTCCGCTTGCAAACTGTGAAACGCTGTCCTGTAAGCCTAAGCCTATCGCAACACCGACCGATGCCAATGCGGCAATGAAAGAGCTGATATTCACACCCAAAGTCGATAAAGCCGAGATAACAACTATCACCAGTATTCCGATCTTGACTATCGTTTCGACAAAGCTGTAAACGGATGGGTCTGTGCCTCTCTTTTTCATCGCCTTAACGGTAAGTTTTGCTACGGCTTTTGAAATGATAAAGCCGAGGACAAGCGTAATTGCGGCAATGATTATCGACGGCAGATGCTCCCAAAGAGTTTCCAAAGCACCCTCACTCGTCCACTGCTTTATGTTGCTGACTATTTGATTGTTTTCGATAGCTTGGTTCGCTCCGTCAACGAACTCCCCTACGGCTTGGCTTGCACCCTCAGCTATCTGATTTGCCGCATCGGATATCTGGCTTGCCGCCTCGGATATCTTTTCGTTTTCCTGTGTTATGTCCTGTGCCGCTAGCGGCAACAACGTTTTTAACATAAAAACACCCCTTAGATAAGATTGTATTCCTGTGATATATAACAGTATACCATTAAGATCGAATTATTGCAACAGCAGATGAAATTAAGGTAAAGTTGTGTTTTAGTACAATATTTTCGTATCAACGCACAGTAATAATAGGTATTTTCAACAAAATAGTTGACATAATTATAAAATTATTATATACTATGTATACAAAATATGAACTTTATGAAAGTGAGGTCTTTTTATGACAAAACTCTGCTCATTACTTATTTCTATCGTTATGTTTATTCTTCCGTGTCTTAATCTTCCCGAATATAATCCCGACACGGAAAATGTCAAAACACAGTACACAAACATTTTCGTTCACGGACTTTCCGGTTGGGGCAGTTACGACCTTGTTGACAAAGCTAT
Source organism: uncultured Faecalibacterium sp. (assembly GCA_964456935.1). Taxonomy (GTDB): domain Bacteria; phylum Bacillota; class Clostridia; order Oscillospirales; family Acutalibacteraceae; genus UBA6857. The sequence goes on from CAYWDD010000169.1 coordinate 3,265, forward strand.
GCCCTACTGGGGAATGCAGGGCGGTAATCTCATGACTTACTTAAGTGCAAGAGGTCTTGACAGCCGTTCAGCCTCCGTTACCGCAACGGCAGGTTGTTGGGACAGAGCTTGCGAACTTTACGCTCAGCTGACAGGTACACGCACCGACTACGGAAAAGAGCATTCGGAGCGTTGCGGTCACAAGAGATACGGCACGGATTACACAGGTAAGGCTCTTGTTGAAAAGTTCGACAGCGAAAACAAGATAAATCTTTTCGGTCACTCGTTCGGCGGTGCTACGGTCAGAATGTTCACTTCGCTCATGGCACAAGGCAGTGAAGCTGAAAGAGCCGTAACAGATGCAAGTGAGCTTTCGCCCTTATTTGCAGGCGGTAAAGGTGACTACATATATTCCGTAACGACACTTGCCGCCCCTCACAACGGAACCGGTGCGTACATAATAAAAGACAACATCTTTGATGACAAAGAGGCAACGGCACTCGAACTCGGAACAGCCGCCATGCTGTCTGTGGCAAGTATGCCGATACCCGACGGCAGAGATGAATCCGACAGTGCCGAATATGATATGCACATCGACTACGCATACGAACTTAACAAAGATATAGCGACAGTCGAGGGTGTATACTACTTCTCATACGCTTG
>CAYWDD010000170.1:0-3895 GCA_964456935.1 uncultured Faecalibacterium sp.
AAATGAAAGCCAAAGAGTTGCAGAAACCAAAAGTCAGAACATCTCGGCTCCCCTGTGCAAGGAAATTCCCCTACTAGGGGAAATGTCAGCCTACGGCTGACAAAAGGGTTCCTGTTCCCGGAGGGAAAGCTGTCAAAAGGCACTGCGTGTCTTTTGACTGAGGGGTTGAAAACTTTCCGCTTGTGCAGAAACCTCTCCGTCACGGCTATGCCGTGCCACCTCTCCTTTCAGAAGAGGCAAGAAGTTGTACAGAAACGTAAATTCCGCACATCTAACATCTAAAATCTAACGTCTAACATCTAAAACATGAACATAACCGGTCTTAACATTGAAAATTTCAGAAACATCGAAAATATGAATATAGAACCTTGCGATACAGTGAATGTTATCTTCGGTGAGAACGCACAGGGAAAGACTAACCTGCTTGAAAGCATATGGCTTTTTACGGGTTGTAAATCTTTTCGTGGCGCGAAAGACAGTGAGCTTGTGCGTTTTGACAGTGATAAAGCAAAGCTTAAACTTACATTTTTCTCCGAACAAAGAGAACAGTACATGGACGTTGATATTGATTCAAAAAGAAAAATATCAAAAAACGGTATCGCTTATCCGTCATGTTCAAAAGCGATAGGTGATGTCAGATGCGTTGTCTTTTCTCCTGTACACCTGAATATCATCAAACAAGGACCTGCGGAGAGAAGAAAGTTCATTGATATAGCAATAAGTCAGTTAAGACCGAATTATGCTAAATATTTGTTAGAGTACAACAGGGCATTAAAGCATAGGAACATTTTGCTTAAAGATGCCGCCTATCACAGCGAAGTTTATGATATGCTGGAAATATGGGACGACAGAATTGCCCACTATGCATCGAAAATAGCAGGTTACAGACTAAGCTATCTTGAAAAATTAAAGAGAGAAGTCACAGACATATACGACGGAATATCGTCGGAAAAAGAGAAAATTGAAATTGAATATGTACAAAACGGTGCAAACGTCAACTTCACGTCAAAAGAAGAATATATCACTCTTCTGAAAAATCACAGAAAAGACGATATAGATTTAAAAAGCACGTCAGTAGGAGTACACAGAGATGACATCGACATTAAAATCAACGGCATCTCCGCAAGAAAATACGGTTCTCAAGGTCAACAGCGTTCGGCAGCTTTAGCTTTAAAATTAGGCGAGGCGAGTGTGATAAAAGAAGTGACGGGTGAACAGCCTGTAGCACTTTTAGACGATGTGATGAGTGAGCTTGATATATCAAGGCAGGATTACATCTTAAATCACATAAAGGACTGGCAGGTATTCATAACCTGTTGTGACCCGAACACGATAAAAAATCTCAAACAAGGCAAAGGCTTTGAAATAGACAAAGGCAATATAATTTCAGTAAGGTGAAAATATGTTTCTTCATTTAGGCAACACGACAGTGATAAAGCAAGACAGCATAATAGGAATATTCGACCTTGATAATACAACGGTTTCAAAAGCGACCAGAGATTATCTGACAAAAGCCGAAAAAGAGGGCAGAGTCGTAAACGTTTCTATGGAACTTCCGAAATCATTCATAGTGTGCGAAAACGAAGAAAAAGAAATCACAGTATACATCTGCCAAATATCAACATCGACACTTATAAAGAGAGTGGAAAGCACGACGTTAGAGTGAAAAGCGAAGTTAGATATGAGGTTGTAGGCAGTAGCTTTTAAATGCAGAATGCAAAATGCAAAATTGTGGTGTCGCTACGCTCCAAATTATATCCGCTTTAAGAGGTTCGGGTATTCCGGGCTTTAGCACGCCAAATTAGGTGTTAGGATATAGGCAGTAGCGACCTCTCAGTCATTAAAGGCTCTGCCTTTAATGACAGCTCTCCTTTCAGGAGAGCCAAGACCTAAGTTTCTGCAAGACGTTTACTCTTGTCGCCCCTGAAAGGGGAGATGTCAATTTGTCCTGCGGACAAATTGACAGAGGGGTCAAGTCACGCAATAGCCTTCCTCTATCAACAATCTAAAAGTCACAATAATAACTTTGCATTTTGCACTTTGCACTTTGCGAACGCAGTGAGCAGAAAGCGGAGCGAACGCCCCGAAGGGGCGGCAGCGGAGCGTTACGGCGGAATAGGTGCGTTCGAGCGAAAGCGAGATAGCACAGCATTCCGCCCGATGCAGGGACTAACGGAAAATGAAAACCAAAAGGCTGTAGAACCTCTCCGTCAATTTAGGTGCGAAGCACCTAAATTGCCACCTCTCCTTTCAGGAGAGGCAAGAAGTGGTGCAGAAAGAATATCTCGTCGCCCCTTTAGGGGAGATGTCGTGCCTGTAGCACGACAGAGGGGTTAACTTTCCACTATAACAAACCTAAAAATTACAATATCTAGTATCTAGCATCTAGTGTCTAGCATCTAGAACGGAGGACAATCCATGGACAACAAAGAAATCAAAGAACAACAGGAAGAAGTATTTGAAATAGCTCAAGAGGAAACTCAACAGGAAGAAGTTGAGCTTATGGACACTGCCGTCACCGAAGAATACACGGCTGATGCCATTCAAGTCCTTGAAGGCTTGGAGGCTGTCAGAAAAAGACCGGGTATGTATATCGGTTCGACAGGTCCCAGAGGCTTGCACCACCTCGTCTACGAGATAGTCGATAACTCTATAGACGAGGCACTCGCAGGCTTTTGTACTCATATCGAGGTAAGTATTCTTCCCGGAAACGTAATAGAAGTAAGAGATAACGGCAGAGGTATTCCTGTCGATATCAACGAACAGCAGGGCTTACCGGCTGTAACTGTCGTTTTGACAGTCCTTCACGCAGGCGGTAAATTCGGTGGCAGCGGTTACAAAGTTTCGGGCGGTCTGCACGGTGTCGGCTCGTCTGTCGTAAACGCATTGAGTGAGTGGCTGGAAGTCGAAATCAGCCGTGACGGTCATGTACACAAGCAGAGATTCGTAAGAGGTAACATAGCTACACAGCTTGAAATAGTCGGTGATACAAACGAAACGGGTACTCTCGTCCGCTTTAAGGCAGACCCCGATATCTTTACGGAAACCACCGAGTACGACTACGAAACATTACAACGTCATTTAAGAGAGTCCGCTTTCTTGAATGCAGGACTTAAGATAACTCTCACAGACGCAAGAGATACCGAAGAAATAACACAGGACATCTTTTGCTATGAGGGCGGTATAGGCTCGTTCGTCGAATATATCAACGAATCAAGAGGACTTACCCCCATCCACGAAAAGCCGATTCACTTTTCCACAGTCAGCGGTGACAGAAGTGCGGAAGTTGCTCTTATGTACAACGACGGTTACAACGAAACGTTACTTTCGTTTGCAAACAACGTCCACACAATTGACGGCGGTACACACGAAACGGGCTTTAAAAACGCACTTACGAAAGTATTCAACGAGTATGGCAAGAAGTATAACTATCTCAAAGACGCAGATAAAAAGCTCTCCGGTGATGACTGCCGAGAGGGTCTGACAGCCGTTATATCCGTAAAACTCACCGAGGCACAGTTCGAAGGTCAGACCAAGGGCAAATTAGGCAACACGGAAATGACAAAGATAGTATCAAGTGTCGTGTACGAGAAACTTTCAACATATTTTGAAGAAAATCCACAGGTCGCAAAGGCGATACTCAAGAAGTCACTCGATGCGTCAAGAGCAAGAGAGGCTGCAAGAAAGGCAAGAGATGCCGCAAGAAGAAAGAGTCCGCTTGAAAGCAACGCTCTTCCCGGAAAGCTTGCCGACTGTATAGACAAAAATCCCGAAAACACCGAAATATACATCGTCGAGGGTGATTCTGCGGGCGGTTCCGCAAAGGGCGGACGTCACAGAATGATACAGGCTATACTTCCTATTCGCCGCAACCTGCTCAACGTTGAAAAGAGCC
>CAYWDD010000171.1:0-3880 GCA_964456935.1 uncultured Faecalibacterium sp.
CAACACGAAGGCGTTTTCTTCCGTCGCTATATCCTTGCATCATTTTAATATCACCGACAGGCGGAGTGGCAGTTAGTCCTACTATTGCTTCTCTAATTCGTGACACCGACTTTTTATCTAATTTTGCAAGGAATTTTAAAGCATCTTTAGAATATTTGATTTGAAATTCTGTCATCTGTATTTTCTCCGTTTATATGTGAACTATCCTATATTTTATTATATAGGATATATCCTATATTGTCAACAATTTTTCATATTTTCTATCAATATGAATTGTGAATTTTCAGATTCGTATGCCACAATGCTCAAATTACCGATCGGTTATTAAAATTGACTTAACTTACAGAATTGCCATGCAATCTCCGAACGAGAAGAATCTGTACCTTTCGCTGACGGCTGTTTTGTACGCATTCATGGTCTTATCGTAACCGTAGAATGCCGAAACGAGCATTATAAGTGTGCTTTCGGGGAGATGGAAGTTTGTCAAAAGTGCGTCTATGCACTTAAACTTATATCCCGGGTAAATGAATATATCCGTCCGGCCTTCGTCCTCGCATATCTCACCTCTGAACGATGCGACAGATTCCAAAGTTCTGCAACAGGTCGTTCCTACGGCAATGACTCTGCCGCCGTTTTTCTTGGTTTCGTTTATAACATCGGCTGTTTCTTTCGGCAACCAATAATGTTCCGAATGCATATGGTGTTCTTCTATGTTGTCTGCCTTAACAGGTCTGAATGTACCCAAACCGACATGGAGCGTAACGTAAGCTATCTTCACACCCTTTGCCTTGAGCTTTTCCAATATCTCGTCTGTGAAATGAAGTCCTGCCGTCGGTGCTGCCGCAGAGCCTAACTCCTTTGAATATACCGTCTGATATCTTTCGTTATCTTCGAGTTCTTCGGTTATGTAATGAGGTAAGGGCATCTGTCCTATTTTGTCGAGTATGTTGAAGAACACTCCGTCATAGCTGAACTTAGCTATACGGTTGCCGTTGTCAAGCACTTCGAGTATTTCGGCTTTCAAAAGTCCGTCACCGAAAGTAAACTTTGCTCCCTCTTTGGCTCTCTTACCCGGACCTGTAATTACTTCCCATGTGTCGTCGCCCTTATTATTAAGTAGAAGAAACTCAACCTTTGCGCCTGTTTCTTCCTTTATACCGTAAATTCTTGCAGGAAGAACTCTTGTGTTGTTAAGTACGAGGCAGTCGCCTGCGTGAAGTTCGTCTACGATATCGTAAAAATGTTTGTGCTGAATTTCGTCGCTTTCTTTTTTTAGCAGCATCATTCTCGAATGATCTCTCGGCTCTATCGGGTGCTGTGCTATCAATTCTTGCGGCAAATCATAGTAAAAATCGCTCTTTTTCATTGTATCCTCCTGAAAAAAATACACTCTTTTCGGCATTTTCTAATTGACTTAGTAAAAAACTTATAGTATAGTATTATAAATCAAATCAAAAAAGTTATCAACACTTTTTCGATTTTTCATGCAATATAAATGTAACTTACAAAAGAAAATATGAATATCATACAGTAAGCTACATAAAAAGAAAGGTTTGATCACAATGAAAAAGTACAACGTAGGCGTTATCGGTGCTACGGGCATGGTAGGTCAGCGATTTTTGACGATACTCGAAAACCACCCTTGGTTCGATGTCAAGGTCGTTGCGGCATCAGCTCGCTCGGCAGGAAAAACTTATAAAGAGGCAGTCGGCTCGAAATGGGTCATGACGACCGACATACCCTCCGGTGTAGCTGATCTGACCGTTATGAACGCAACAGAAGATATCGAGAAAATAGCAAGTCAGGTCGATTTTGTATTCTGTGCAGTTGATATGAAAAAGGACGAAATAAGAGCCTTAGAGGAGGCTTACGCAAAAGCGGAGTGTCCTGTCGTGTCGAACAACAGCGCTCACAGAACCACACCCGACGTACCTATGGTAGTTCCGGAGCTTAACGCAGATCACATTAAAGTTATCGCAGATCAGAGAAAACGTCTTGGTACAAAGAGAGGTTTTGTAGCCGTTAAGTCAAACTGCTCACTTCAAAGCTATGTTCCGGCTCTTTATCCTCTTTCAAAATACGGTGTCAAAGACGTTTTAGTTTGCACCTATCAGGCAATTTCGGGTGCAGGCAAGACGTTTGACACATGGCCCGAGATGATAGACAATGTTATCCCGTTCATCGGCGGCGAAGAAGAGAAGTCCGAACAAGAGCCGCTTAAGATTTGGGGTAAGGTTGAAAACGGAGTTATCGTTCCGGCAACAACTCCCAACTTTACCGCTCAATGTATTCGTGTTCCGGTATCGGACGGTCACATGGGTGCGGTTTTCGTAAGATTCGATAACAAGCCTTCAAAGGAAGAGATCCTCAAGGTATGGTCAGACTTCAAGGGCAGACCGCAGGAGCTTGATCTTCCCGGTGCTCCGAAACAGTTCCTTCACTATTTCGAGGAAGATAATCTTCCGCAGACTAAACTTCAGCGTAACCTTGAAAACGGTATGGCTGTTTCCATCGGCAGACTGCGTGAGGACACGCAATATGACTACAAGTTCGTATGCCTTTCACACAACACCTTAAGAGGTGCGGCAGGCGGAGCGGTTCTTTTAGCTGAACTTCTCTGTGCAGAGGGTTATATGGACTGAGAATAAAAAATTAAGCAGAAGTCTAAATGGTGGGACTTCTGCTTTTTTGTTTGTTGGGGTTGAAAGCTGCTCGCCCGCAGGGCGGGCGGAGCGGTGGCAGCGTGTACCTGCGAGCGTGTGCCGCCAGGCACGATGCGAGCAGGTGCCGATGCCGCCGCTGCAGCAGACCCCGTTACACAACAAAACTTATATAAAGGCGGTGTTTCTTTTGTCAGTTTTTACAGGATCGGGTGTTGCTCTTGTAACACCGTTTGAAAAGGACGGAAAAATCGACTTTACGACATTAAGACAGCTGATAGACTTCCAAATAAAAAACGAAACCGATGCTCTTATCATCTGCGGAACGACCGGTGAGGGCAGCACGGTAAGTTTTGAGGAGAAAAGCCGAATATTTGAAAAAGCGGTCGAGTACGCAAACGGCAAAGTTCCCATAATCGCAGGAACAGGCAGCAACAGTACAGCACACGCATTAAAGCAAATAAAGGAGGCTGAAAGCAGAGGAGTTGACGCTCATTTAGTTGTAACACCGTACTACAACAAGACATCACAGGCAGGACTTATCAAGCACTATTACACCTTAGCGGAAAAAGCTGAAAAGCCTTTAATAGTTTACAATGTGCCGTCAAGAACCGGTGTTGACATCAAGACAGAAACCTACTTAAAGCTTGCGGAACATGAAAATATAGTAGGAGTTAAGGAGGCATCGGGTGACTTAACAAAACTTATGAAAGCGATAAAGCTTTGCGGTGATTCCTTGGATTTTTACGTTGGCAACGACGATCAGATTGCCTCTGCTACACTTATGGGTGCAAAGGGTGTTATATCGGTTCTTGCAAACATTTTTCCGAAAGAAACGCATGAAATGGCGATGTTGGGCATTTTAGGAAAGTCAACCGAATGCATTGAGATGCAAAAGAAATTTCTTGATTCGATAGACGCACTTTTCTCTGACGTAAATCCCATTCCTGTCAAATATGCTATGGAATATCTCGGACTTTGCAGCGGTATATTAAGACTTCCGCTTGTTGAGGCTGATGAAAAGGTTAAAGAAAAAATAAAGACTGCGATTGACAAAGTTTGCGGTGGGCGGCACAGCCCGTGAAACGGGCTGTGCCGTAGCGGGAACGCACCGCCGCACGCCGCAGGCGTAAGGCGGTGCGTTCCCGCCATTTTCAGCGAGGGAGAGGGGCTCGATGCCCCTCTCCCTCGCTCTGCCGCCCGGCAGATTATAATATCAA
>CAYWDD010000172.1:0-2488 GCA_964456935.1 uncultured Faecalibacterium sp.
GTAACCCCTTATTTTCGAGGTTACACCATATTTTCAAAAATACTTCCTTATTAACACTGAGCAATGTCGAGGCAGCTTTTTTATTTGCAAACACCTGCCGTTTCCTCACTTTTTCAAAAACATGAGGAAATTTTTTCTTAGGGGTTGTAATCTGCTTGATTTTAGTATAAAATAGACAACAGATGTGCTGAAATTCGGGATTTTTTTCAGCTTTTTTGGAGGTTTTTATGAAATATTCACTTACTGAGGCTCAAGCAAAAGAGCTTATAGAGGCAAAACTCTCTCACTTCTACGGTGTTTCACCGCAAGAGGCTACAGACGAGCAGTTTTATAAAGCGGTCGCACTTATCGTCAGAGAAATGATGCACGACGGCAGCAGAGAATTTAAAAAGACAGCTCTCGATAAGGGAGCAAAGAAGATATACTATCTTAGTATGGAATTTCTTATGGGTCGTTCTCTTAAGAACAACCTTTACAATTTGAATTTGACTCAAACGTTTGAAAAAGCACTTAAAAGCTTCGGCATAAAGCTTGACAAACTTTATGAGCAAGAACCCGATGCAGGCTTAGGAAACGGTGGCTTGGGCAGACTTGCCGCTTGCTATCTTGACGGACTTGCCTCACAGGGATATCAAGGCATGGGATACTCTATCTTATATGAATACGGTATCTTCAAACAGAAACTCGTAGACGGCTGGCAGACAGAACTTCCCGACTTCTGGTTGCCGGGCGGAGAAGTCTGGCTTGTAAGACGTGACAAGGATAAAGTCGATGTCCTTTTCAACGGCTATATAGAGGATTCATGGGATAATCAGTACCACAACGTTGAGCATAAGAACGCAACGGTCATCACAGCCGTACCGTTTGATATGTTTGTCAGCGGAAAAGACGGCAAGGCAACAAGTATTCTCAGACTTTGGAAAGCTCAGGCTCCGGGTCTTGATATGAGCCTTTTCGATCAAGGTCAGTACATGAGAGCTATGGAACAGACAGCTATGGCTGAGGTCATCAGCAAGGTTCTTTACCCCTCGGACAATCACCCCGAAGGAAAATCACTTCGCTTAAAGCAGCAGCACTTCCTTGTTTCCGCCTCAATTCAGGACATTATACGTCGCCACCTTCGTCACTACGGAACGATGGAAAATTTCGCAGAGAAAAATGCGGTACACATAAACGACACTCACCCGACGCTCTCTATTCTCGAACTTATGAGAATACTGCTTGACGAGTGCGGTTACGGTTGGGACGATGCTTGGAGCATTGTTACGAAAGCTTGCGCATATACTAACCATACAGTCATGAAAGAGGCTCTCGAATGTTGGAATGAGGACTTGTTCCGCTCACTTCTTCCCAGAGTTTATCAGATAGCAAAAGAAATAGATAACCGCTACAGAGCTAACATCTGGTCGCTTACAGGCGATGCGGGCAAAGTCGAAAGTATGGCTGTTATTTCAAACGGGGTCGTCAGAATGGCTAACCTCTGTGTTGCCGCTTGCCACAGTGTAAACGGTGTTTCGGCTCTCCATTCACAGATACTCAAGGACGACCTTTTCAACGATTACTACAAAATCACTCCCGATAAGTTCAAGAACGTCACTAACGGTATCGCTCACAGACGTTGGCTTTGCCAGTCGAATCCGCTCTTAACAGACTATATCTCAAAACTTATCGGCAACGGCTTTGTACTTCAGGCAGATGAACTTGAAAAGCTTAAGAAGTATGCAGACGATAAGAAAGTTCTTGACAAAATAGGGGAGATAAAGCTTAAAAATAAAAAGACATTCTCCGAGTACGTTAAAAAAACTACGGGCGTCGAGCTTGATCCCAATTCGATATTCGACGTTCAAGTCAAGCGACTTCACGAGTACAAGCGTCAGCATCTTAACGCTTTGAACATTGTCGCAAAGTACCTTGAAATAAAAGAAAACCCCGATGGTGACTATGTACCCCACACATATATCTTCGCCGCAAAAGCTGCATCGGGCTACTTTATGGCTAAGAAGATAATCAGTTTTATCTGTGCCTTGGCGGATCTTATAAATAATGATCCCGACATGAAGGGCAGACTCAAGGTTGTCTATCTTGAAGATTATAATGTTACCATGGCGGAAAGACTCATGCCGGCGGCAGATATCAGCGAACAGATATCCCTTGCAGGCACAGAGGCGAGCGGTACGGGTAACATGAAACTTATGATAAACGGCGCTATCACTCTCGGAACACTCGACGGAGCTAACGTAGAGATACACGAGGCTGTCGGTGATAATAATATCGTACTCTTCGGTATGAGAACGCCGGAAGTCAACGAACTTCAGAGAAACGGCTATACACCGATGAACTATTATATAAACAATCCCGAGCTTAAGAAAGTCATCGACTTCATTCAAAAGGGCATCAACGGTAAGCAGTTCCCCGAAATAGGTAATACGATAGTTCACCATGACCCGTATATGGTACTGGCAGACTTTGCGGATTACAGAAACGCTCA
>CAYWDD010000172.1:2588-3839 GCA_964456935.1 uncultured Faecalibacterium sp.
CGAATTATCACACTAACTAAATACTTGCCTAAAAGAAAAGACGGCAAGTTTTAGCTTAGTTCTCATATAACAAAAGAAAATAAACTTTCACGATTTAAAACTTTAGAAAATAAAGCCAAAACATCAAAAAACTTTAAAACATTTAGGCTTTTTCAACTAAATGACATAAAAATAACAATGTTTGTCAAACAAAATGTACAAATATTGTGGACATTTGTTAAAAAAATTGCTCAAATAGTTGAAATTTTTCTGACCTTAAGGTATAATATCATGAAAGTATAGTTGTGTTTTTGACAAAATCCACTTTGCAAAGACACAGAATATCGTCGGCTTTAAAGCCGCTTTTACTCATAGGCATTCTGCCTATGATGATGTACTATCTAAAAATGGATAACAGAGGTGTTTGAAAGACATGGATTCTAAGACTATCGGCTACATACTCAAACGACTTGCACTTGCGGTGCTTACCGTTTGGGTCGTTATTACTATTACATTCTTTGTAATGCACGCTGTTCCCGGCGGTCCGTTCACGAGTGAAAAGGCGATATCGCCTGCGGCTAAGGCTGCTCTCGAGGCAAAATACGGACTTGATAAGCCGGTTTTCGAACAGTACGTTACTTATCTCAAAGACATTATAACCGACTTTAACTTCGGTCCGTCACTTAAGCAAAGAGGCAGACAGGTTACGGATATAATCTTTGACGGTCTTAAGGTTTCGGCTAAACTCGGAATTATTGCGGCTGTTGCCGCCTTGATAATCGGTGTTGTACTCGGAGCTATAGCGGCTTTGAGAAGAAACAAGCTCATCGACCGAGTCATCATGGTCATTACAACGGCATTCGTTTCCATGCCATCGTTCATAATGGGCTCGCTGCTACTAATACTGTTTGCGGTCAAGTTCCCGATAGTGCCGGCTAACGGTTCGACTGCCGAGGGTCTTATCCTGCCGATAATCACCCTTGCACTGTACCCGATGGCATATATCACAAGACTTACAAGATCGTCAATGCTTGACGTTCTCGGTCAGGACTATATACGCACTGCAAAGGCAAAGGGTGTTTCGGGAAAGAACATCATTTTCGGTCACGCACTGAAGAACTCTCTTATTCCCGTCATAACCTATTTCGGACCTATGCTTGCTTATATCGTTACAGGTTCACTTGTCGTTGAGCAGATATTTAAAATACCCGGAATCGGCAGAGCATTCATAAACAGCACAACAACCCGTGACTACACACTTATTATGGGTAC
>CAYWDD010000173.1:0-3824 GCA_964456935.1 uncultured Faecalibacterium sp.
TGAAAGACAAGACGACCGTCATGATAGCACACAACTATGCCGCAACGAAAAATGCCGATTATGTTATCGTCATGAATAACGGCAAAGTTGAGGCCGCAGGCACTCCCGGTGAACTTCTCGAAACTAACGAGTACTATCAAAAATTCAGCAAAATAAACTAAATTTACGGGGCGGCTTGCCGCCCTGTATCAGTGAGGATACAAATGAAAAATCAATTATTGAAATCGGATAAGACAAAGTGCGGAGATGTTTTCTGCGGCTTTGAACTTATAAAAAAAGAATATGCCGCAACCAAAAATGCGACACTTTATACCTTAAAGCATATTAAAACCGGTGCAGAGCTTTTCTACTTTGACAGGGCAGACGAGAATAAAACGTTCGCAATAAGCTTTAAAACCCTCCCCGAGGACAGTACCGGTGTTTTTCACATTCTCGAACACAGCGTTTTAAACGGCTCTGAAAAATATCCCGTTAAAGAACCGTTTGTGTCCATGCTCCAAAGCTCAATGCAGACGTTCCTTAACGCTATGACTTACAGTGATAAAACCGTCTTTCCCGTCTCAAGCAGAAACGAACAGGACTTTTACAACCTGATGTCCGTCTATCTTGATGCGGTATTTTGCCCGATGATTTACAACCGTCCCGAAATTTTCATGCAAGAGGGCTGGCATTACGAGTTTGACGAAGAAACAGGCGAACCGTACTATAACGGTGTTGTTTTCAGCGAAATGAAGGGTGCATATTCAGACGTTGACAGAGTTATCGAAGAAGGCACAAACAAACTTCTCTTTAAAGATACTTGCTACGGTTTTTCAAGCGGTGGCGACCCCGAAAATATAACAGACCTTTCGTACGAAAAGTTTGTAGCGACACATAAGAGATTCTATCACCCGTCAAATTCGGCTATAGTTCTTGACGGTCAGATGGATATTGACCATGTGCTTAAGTTCATTGACGAAGAATACCTTTCAAAATACGAGCAGCACACTGCTGATTTTGACTTTGAGTATCAACCGCAGGTCACAGGTGAAACCACGGTGTACTATGAGGCTGTCGAGGGTGAAGAAGAACTGTCACACATGGCAGTGTCCAAAATCCTTTGTAACCACGATGATACGGAAAAAATATACGCAGCAAAGATTTTATCGGATTATCTCACGGCAACAAACGAGTCACCGCTTAAAAGAGCTTTCCTTGAAAACGGCTTAGCACAGGATATATCACTTTTTGTTGACGATGAAATATATCAGCCGTCGATGTTGTTCTTGGTTCGTAACACCAACAAGGCGAACTTTGACGAGATAAAGACGTTCTTGCCGTCACAGGTGAAAAAACTTGCAGAGAGCGGACTTGATAAAGAGATGCTCTTAGCGTCGATCGAAAAATTTGCTTTTACAAGCAAAGAGATTACAGAGCCTTACGGTGTTGAGCTTGCATTGAAAATTTTAGGCAGCAGGCTTTACGGTGACGATCCGCTTACGCATATAGAAAATTTCGGCATTTTCGAGTCGCTTAAGCAAAAAGTCGATACGAATTATTTTGAGTCTTTACTTGAAGAAATGCTCTTATCAACCGATGATAAGGTATATTTGTATGCGTTGCCGTCACTTACGAAAGGCGAGGAAAACGAGCAAAAGGAAAGAGAAAAAATCCTTTCCGTCAGCGGAAAATGGAGCGACTCGGAAAAGGCAGAGGCTATCGAAAAATATCAAAACTTAAGACAGTGGCAACAATCACCCGACAGTGAAGAAGTGCTTATGACGCTTCCTCATCTTGAATTGTCCGATGTACCTAAGACCGCAAAGCTCAATGAAACCCACATTGAAAATGTCGCAGGAACGAACGTGCTTAAAGTTGAGGCTGACACCAACTCGATAGTATATGTCAACTTGTACTTTGACGTTTCGGACTTTTCGGAGCATCAACTGAAAATTCTCAACGTCCTTTCCGGCTGTATGGGTGAACTCAGCACAAAGAGATATTCGGCAGCCGAGTTACAGACGAAAATCAAGAAGAACTTAGGTCGCTTTGAAACAAAAATCGACGTTTTCGCTAAAAACGGTGAGATAGATTCATGCAAGCCGTATCTGATAGTTTCGTTTGCATCTCTCGAAGAAAATATCTCCGAGGCTCTCGAGCTTGTCGGTGAAATGCTGTTAAACGGCAGATATGACGAAACAGACAGAATATACGACATTATAATGCAAAGCGATTACTTCCTTAAGCAGTCGCTCATAGGCGAGGGTCATATTTACGCTATCACAAAGTCACTTTCACCTTTCTCAAAAGAGAGCGCCGTAAAAGAAACTGTCGGTGGCGAAACCTTTGTTAGATGGTTCTCGGATTTTGCGGAAAAGTTTTCGGAAAACGCACAGGACTACTCAACCGAAATGTCCGATATCGCAAGCAAGGTGTTTATTAAAGACCGACTTTTCACAGGCTTCAGCGGAAAATCGGAGTTCAAGGAGCTTGAAAGCTTAATAAATGCTTTACCGAATGGTAATGTCGGTGAAAGTGCAAGCTATTCCTCATATGATGCCAAAGCCTGTGCAGTCGAGATTCCGGCAGGAGTCGGTTACAGTTCATTCGGACATAACCTTTACGCTTTAGGCGGCTCATACAACGGTGCGTGTGTTGTCTTGTCCGCATTGATGACTTTCGGCTACCTTTGGAATGAGGTCAGAGTTCAGGGCGGAGCTTACGGTACAGGTATGAACATCAGGTCAAACGGTGATGTGTTCTGCTATTCTTACCGTGATCCCGACATGGAAAATACCCGATCCGCAGTTTGCTCGATTCCCGAATTTTTGGAAGAAGTTTTAAGCCAAGGCATACAGCTTGACGATATTATTATCGGTGCTGTGAACAATTCCGATCCGCTTACCGATCCGGCAGGCATATGCGAAACCGAGTGTATGAGATATCTTAAAGGCATTTCACACGACGAAGTGAACAGAATAAGAGAGGAAATTCTCAACACAACGCCCGATGATCTTGCTGACTTGATAAAACTTCTCAAGGAATACACAAGTAGTGGAAAATTCTGCGTTATCGGAGATAAAAACTCGATAGAATTTGTGAATAACGATTGAGAATAACTTTTATGTACGAATAAGTAAGAGGGAACGGCAAGTCCGTTCCCTCTTTTGATGCAACTCAGTTTCATCTAAACAGCCCCTCAAACATACTCTTTTTCGGTTGCCTTTCGGGTGGCTTGTCGTGTCGCTCGGAGCAAACAAGTATAGTTTCGTCACCGATAACGCTGATGTCCTCCCACTTTATGCGAATATCCTCATCTCTGCCACCGAATCCGAGGCAACGCAGTTTGCCGTAAATTACGATTTCCACGACCTTTCCCGTGCAGGTGTCTATCTCGACATCACACACACTTCCGAGTACGCAGCCGTTTTTTGCATTAATGACCTTTTTCGACCTAAGATCGGTTACACAGCAGTGCATTTGACCACCTCATTTTAAATTTGATATCATAAAAGTATATGCAAAATCAAAAAAATATGATAAAATCAGATGAAGAGCAGGAGAACCCGCCCACGAAGTGGGCGGAGCGACGAAGTCGTGTACTCCCGAGCCGTCAGGCGAGTGGAGTGCCGAATTCGTCGCTGAAAAGTCAGCACAGATCAAGTTAGATATCTAAATATACAGAAACTTACAAGGAGAAAACCATGCTTCACTTTATTTTGGGCAGAGCCGTCAGCGGCAAAACCGAATATCTACATAATATTTTGGGTGAAAATGACGAGGGTGCGGTGCTTATAGTACCCGAGCAGTTCACCTTTGAAACCGATAAAGGCATACTGAACACC
>CAYWDD010000174.1:0-1543 GCA_964456935.1 uncultured Faecalibacterium sp.
CTACGATATACCCTGATTTCATCGGACACACTATAGCAGTTCATGACGGCAGAAAACATTTCCCGGTATATGTTACCGAGGATATGGTCGGTCATAAGCTCGGTGAGTTTGCTCCTACAAGAACCTTTAAGGGACATGCAGGATCAAAAACGTCTAACAACGGTAAATAATAAGAGGGAGGAAACGAGATAATTATGGAAGCAAGATCATATCTTAAATTTGTCCGCATCTCCCCTCGCAAGGTCAAGATTGTTCTTGATCTTATCAGAGGCAAAGATGTTGCAACGGCAAGAGGTATTCTCAAGAATACTCCCAAAGCTGCAAGCGAACATCTTATTAAGCTTCTTGACAGAGTAGTTGCAGACGCAGAACACAATTTCTCGATGGATCGCGAAAAACTTTATATTTCCGAGTGCTATGTAACTCCCGGTATGACTCTTAAGAGAATCATGCCCAGAGGTAAAGGCAGCGCGGACAGAATCCTGAAGAGAACAAGTCACATTACCATTGCGGTAAAAGAGAAAGAATAAGGAGGAGAAACTGAATTATGGGTCAGAAAGTCAATCCCCACGGTCTTCGCGTGGGCGTAATCAAGAACTGGGATTCGAGATGGTATGCTAACGATCAGAAATTCGGCGATGTCCTCGTATCCGACTATAAAATCAGAAAATTTCTGAAGACAAAGCTTCAGGAAGCCGGCGTTCCTAAAATCGAGATCGAAAGAGATAACACCGGTAGAGTAAGAATATTTATCCACTGCGCAAAACCCGGTATCGTTATCGGTCGTCAGGGTGCCGACATTGAAAATCTCAGAAAAGAACTTGAGGCAATGGTCGGTTCTGCTGTATCCGTTAATGTTGTTGAGGTTAAACCCGTTGACCTTTGCGCACAGCTTGTAGCGGAAAACATTGCAAGCCAGCTTGAACACAGAGTTTCATTCAGACGTGCAATGAAAAAAGCTATCGGAAACACCATGAGAATGGGAGCTAAAGGTATTAAAGTAACCGTCAGCGGTCGTCTCGGCGGCGCTGAAATCGCGCGTGTCGAACATTATCATGACGGAACAATTCCTCTTCAGACAATTCGTGCGGATATTGATTACGGCTTCTGGGAAGCAAATACAACGTACGGAAAAATCGGCGTAAAAGTTTGGATCTACAAGGGAGAAGTTCTTCCCGAAGTAGCAAGAGCTCAGATAGCGGGTCAGGATGACCGTCGTCAAAGACGTGACCGTCGCGACAATCGCGGCAGACGTAATTTCGGCGATAGGAACAATGGTGAGCGCCGCGGTAACGGAAGACCTCAAAACAGAGGCTCCAGAGCTCCCAAGGAAGGAGGCACTCACTGATGTTAATGCCTAAGAGAGTAAAATACAGAAGAGTCCACAGAGGCAGACTTAAGGGTGTGGCACACAGCGGTAATAAAATTTCCAACGGCACCTATGGTCTTGTTGCACTTGAACCCGCATGGATCACGAGCAACCAGATTGAAGCTGCCCGTATAGCTATGACACGTTACATTCGTCGTGGCGGTCAGGTTTGGA